>CALZLL010000069.1 GCA_945788325.1 uncultured Clostridium sp. | reverse complement strand
AGAAAAGAAGCTAAAGAAGGAATTAAATTAGTTAATGAAGCTGGTGTTAAAACCGTCATGATAACCGGGGATAATAAAGATACGGCAAGTAGTATCGCAAGGGAAGTAGGCCTTATTACAAGTGATAAAGACATTGTTTTAACATCAAACGAGTTAGGTAGGCTAACTGATCAAGAAGTAAAAAAAATAATACCAAACTTAAAGGTGGTAGCTCGCAGTCTTCCACAAGATAAAAGTAGGTTAGTAAGAATAGCTAAAGAAATGGGACTTGTTGTGGGTATGACCGGTGATGGGGTAAATGATGCACCGGCACTAAAAAGAGCAGATGTTGGTTTTGCTTTTGGCTCTGGTAGTGAAGTATCAAAAGAAGCTAGTGACATAGTTATTTTAGATAATAATTTTTTATCAATTAGTAAGGCTATTTTATTTGGTAGAACCATTTTTAAAAGCATTAGGAAGTTTATTATATTTCAGTTAACGGTTAATTTATGTGCCTTAAGTATATCTATTATAGGACCTTTTATTGGTGTTGATACACCAGTTACGGTAATACAAATGCTGTGGATAAACATGGTTATGGATACGTTAGCAGGTCTTGCATTTGCTTTTGAACCACCACTTATAGAATACATGAGGGAAGAGCCAAAGAAAAAAGAAGAAAATATAATTAATTCTTACATGGCAGGTGAAATAGCTATTACTGGACTTTATACAACTATTCTTTGTATATTATTTTTAAAATTACCATTTATAAAAGAGTTATTTGCTAGTGATAAATCATTTATGACTGCTTTCTTTGGATTATTTATTTTTGCTGGTATATTTAACTGTTTTAATGCTCATACTAGTAGAATTAATATATTTGCGCATCTATTAAAAAACAAAATTTTTATCTTGGTAATATCATTTATTATTATTGTACAAGTAGTATTAATGTATTATGCAGGTACGATGTTTAGGACTATACCACTTAGTATAAAAGAGTTTGTTATAATGCTTGCTTTTGCTTTTACCGTGGTTCCAGTTGATATAATAAGAAAAATAATATGTAAGAAGCAAGGGAAAAATATAGGAGTATAATTTGACAAAAGTATTTATAAAGTGATATCATCTTCGGTAGAAAGAAGGTGTTTATTTTGAGGCCTCAAATTGATTTTACAGATGAAGAAGCAAGAGAATATATATCATTATTATTTGATGGGTATCAAAAAAGAAAAAAAGAAAAAAAATTGTATAGACATGACAACGTTCCTGAAATAATTATAAAAACATATTATTCATACGTAAAAAAACCTTCATTTGACAGACTTGTTAATAATTTTAAAAGAAGGTATTTATATAATGAAAATAAAATGGAACAGGTTCATAGCGCAGAAGAACAAAAGGGATTATCTTGTGTTTATGATTATGTAAACAACAAAATAGATTATGAAAATACATCTATATATGATTTATCATATATTCATGAAGAATTATATTCTAAAACATCTCATCCTGAATTTGGTGGAAAATATAGAAATCAAGATATATATCTATTAGGGGAAGAAGATGGTGTTAAAACAGGTAATATAGAACTTTGCCCATATTGGAATATAACTCACGAAATGAACTTATTAAGAAAAGATGTGGATGATTTAGTAAAGAAGGGAATAGAGCTTGGTAAAAACTCTGATCCAGAAGCAATAATAAAATATATAAATGATTGTGTTATACTAAAATGCAAGTTAATAAAGATTCATCCTTTTAGGGATGGTAATGGTAGATCTGTAAGAGCGTTTATAAACTTATTATTTAAGTTTGCAAATATTCCGCCTATATATATTGAAAACAAGGAAAAATATAAATACCAAGAAGCTATGAATAATGCTTTGAGTTTAGATGATTATACTGATATTTTAGATTTTTACTATTTTAAAATATGTGATTCAATAATGGCATTAGATCTTGAAGTTAATAATGATTTATTATATAAAGATGATGCTGAAGAAATAGATAAGGTAAAATAGTTATGAAATTATTATTACATACTTGTTGCGCTCCTTGTAGTGTTTACTGTGTAGAAGAATTAAAAAAAGAAGATATTGATATAACAAGTTATTGGTATAATCCTAACATACATCCATATAAAGAATATGAAGCTAGGTTAGAATGCTTAAAAACTTATGATGATCAAATAGGTATACCTTTAATAATTGATGATTATTATGGATTAAGAGACTTTTGTAAAAACGTTGTTAATAAATTAGATAATAGGTGTGGGTACTGTTACTTATGTAGGTTAGAAAAAACGGCTAAATATGCTAAAGAAAACGGGTTTGATGCATTTTCTACGACGCTATTAATTAGTCCTTATCAAGACCATGAACTTCTTAAGAAAACCTGTGAAATGTTAGAACAAAAATATAAAGTTAAATTTTTATACCGTGATTTTAGACCTGGTTTTAGAGAAGGACAAAATAAAGCTAGAGAATTAGGACTTTACATGCAAAAATATTGTGGATGTATATTTAGTGA
>CALZLL010000068.1 GCA_945788325.1 uncultured Clostridium sp. | reverse complement strand
AGAAGTTAAGCACTTTAACGCCGACGATAGTGTAAGCGAAAATAGGAAGTTGCCAATTTTTTTATTGCTTAAAAAAGGACCATGAAGGTCCTTTTACTATACACTAAAAAAATATTATAAAAATAATATAATTATCATTTAATTTTTAAAAGGCAGTGTTTATTTTTTTTCTAAACACTGCTCAATCATAGAAATTATTACATTATTAAATGAAGTATTATTATCTTTAGCTATCTTTTCGATTTCTTTTATTAATTTTTCTTTTATGTATAGTGATTTATAGCCAGCTGGCTCCTTTTCTTTTGTTCTTTTTGGAACAAATGCCATAATATCACCCCTCAATATAAATTTTAATATATTAATCTGATACATGATATATGAGAAATTTCTCATACTATTTTTTAATATGTTATTATTTTATAATTTTATTTAGTAGAAGGTGGAAAATGTTTGATGTTGGTAAGATGTATTGTAAGTATGTAATTAATACAATATATAAGAGTATTAAAAAGTTAAAATATAATACTGATTCATATAAACAGTTAGATGATAAATTATATGAGTCATATTTAAAATTAGAGAAGTTAATTAACTCTGATTCTTTTAAATCATAATTATCATATATTATTTATTTTACGTTTTTTGTAACATTTTGAAAAATAAGTATTTTATATTGTAAATACTCTTTTTTTTTTGCTATAATGTTTATGGTGATTAAAATGGATTATAAAGTAACTACTAACTCAGAAGAAGATACTATTGTTTTAGCACAAAATTTTGAGTCTGAAAAATTTAATAATATGGTCATTTGTTTAATTGGTGATTTAGGAAGTGGTAAGACTGTTTTCACTAAGGGATTTGCAAGTGCTCTTGGTATTGAAGAAAACATAACTTCACCAACTTTTAACATAATAAAAGAATATACTTCTGGTGAAATGGATTTATACCATATGGATGTTTATCGTCTTGAGGGTGATACATCAGATTTAGGTTTGGAAGAATATTTAAAAAAAGATGGGGTCATTATAATTGAATGGGCAGATATGATTGAATCAGAACTTCCAGAGGAACGTTTAGAAATAAAGTTTAAAATTACCGGTGAAGAAAAAAGAACGCTTACTATAACACCATATGGAAGTAAATATGAAGATTTGTGTGAGGACGTACTTTGAAAACACTATTTATAGATTCATCTAGAAAAAGCTTATCACTTGCACTTGCTAAGGATGATGAGCTTCTTTTAGTATCAAATGTTAATTCTTATAGTAAGCATTCAAATTATTTAATGAACGAAATAAAAAATATTTTAGAAAAAAATAATGTTAACATTTATGATGTTGATAACTTTGTAGTTCTTAATGGCCCTGGAAGTTTTACTGGAATAAGAGTAGGTGTTACTATTTCTAAAACATTAGCATGGTGTCTTTCTAAAAAATTATATCAATTAAGTAATTTAGAGGCATTAACCATTGGAGTGGATGATGAAATAATTATTTCAGTAATACCGGATAAAGAAGATTATTCATATGTTGGTTATTATGAATCAGATATAAAAAAAGAAGATTATTTATATATAAATGATGAAATATTTAATCTAAATAATAAAAATATAACAATAATTACTATGGAAGAAAATATTTTTTCTAAACAATTAGTAGATAAACTAAGAATTAATAACAACGTTAAATATAAAGTAATAGATGATTATAATTATATTAAAGTTATTAATAAAGCTCTTTTAAACCCTAATATAAATCCACACTTAGCAGAACCAATATACTTAAAAAAGATAGATGCTGAGAAAAAGAAAAATGTTAATTAGAGAGTATAAAAAAGAAGATATAAAAGAATTAAACAAACTGGGATTATTATTACATGAAAATTATGAATTTACCTTAGATAAATTTTCATATTGCAATGTTATTCAATTAGAAAATGAGATAATTGGTTTTGTTATATATAGTGTTATTTATGAACGTGCAGAAATAGTTGATATAGTAATAAATCCATCACATAGAAAAAAAGGTTATGCTTCCTTATTATTAAATAATGTTATTAATACTTTAAAACAAGAAGGTATTGAAAACATAACTTTAGAAGTTAGTGAGACTAATAATAAAGCAATTGGTTTATATAAAAAATTAGGATTTAAAGTAGTTGCTAAAAGAAAAAAATATTATAATGAAAATGATGGATATTTAATGAAAAAAGATTTGAGGTGATAAAATGAAAGATGTTTATATATTTGCCATTGAAACAAGTTGTGATGAAACAAGTGCTAGTATAGTAAAAAATGGTAAGGAAGAAATTGCAACGGTAGTTTTATCACAAATTGATATACATAAGAACTTTGGTGGCGTAGTACCAGAAATTGCTAGCCGTAATCATACTGGTGCAATTACAATGGTTTTTGAAGAATGTTTAAAGAAAGCTAACATGACTTTTAATGATATAGATGCGATAGCGGTGACTTATGGTCCTGGACTAAATGGTGCATTATTAATAGGAATTGAAGCTGCTAAAGCACTTTCTTTTGCAACTGGAAAGCCACTTATACCAGTAA
>CALZLL010000067.1 GCA_945788325.1 uncultured Clostridium sp. | reverse complement strand
AATTGTCATATTTTGAAAAAATAAATAAAAAAAGAAGAAATTAATCTTCTTTTTTAATAAGTCTTTATTGGTAATATTAATTGTAATAATGTTTTATCTTTATCATCTTTAATAATAATTGGTTGAACATCATTATTAAAACATAATACTACATCTTTACTTTCAATAGTTCTTAACGCATCCATCATAAACTTAGATGAAAAGGCTATTTTTATATTATTATCATTATTTTTTTCTATATCCATCTTTTCTTCTACTCTACCTATTTCTGGAGAATTAGATGAAACTATTAACTCATTTTCTTCACATTCAAATTTAACAATATTTTTATCTTTTTCACTAGTAAGTAATGCCGCACGATCTATTACGTTATAAAATTCTGATGCGCTTGCTTTTACTTCTAATTCAAATGATGCAGGTATTAATCTATTAACATCTGGAAATGTTCCACTAAGTACCCTTGTTTGAAATAAAGTATCATCAAATTTAAATAAAACTTTATTATTAAAAACATGCATTTCTATATTATCTTCGTTCTCTTCTAATATTTTTGTTAATTCTATTAAATTTTTACCTGGAATAACAATGTTTATATCTTCTTCTATCTTAGAATCTAAAGTTACATATTTTTTAGCTAATCTATAAGAATCTGTTGATATACATTCTAATTTATCTTCATTTATTTTAAAATTAATACCAGTTAATATTGGTCTTGTTTCTTGAGTTGATATAGCAAAAGAAGTTTTTGCTATTAAATTTTTAAATTCTGATTTTTTAATTATTATAGGTTCTTTTTTTTCTTCAATATTTAAATTAGGAAATTCTGATGCATCCATACAATTTAAATTAAATTCTGAATTTCCACAAGAAATTAAAACTTTTATATTATCTAATAATTCTATACTAACTATTCTACCTTCTAATTTTCTTATTATTTCTAATATATACTTACCTTGAATAACAGTACTACCCACTTCATTTATTTCCTCTAATTTATCTTTATTAATAAATGATTCAATACTTATATCATTATCACTTGCACTTAGGAATAAACCTTCATTTGTTAAATTAAACTTTATACCTGATAATACAGGAATTAAATTTTTACTTGATAAAGCTTTACTTACTGAATTTAAACTATGTAGTAAAACATCTTTTCTAATACTAAATTTCATATTTTATTTCTCCTTTATTATATAATGTATTTTTATTATTACTGTGGATAATGTGGAAAACTTATTTTTTTCTTATTTTTAAAGGTAAAACTAATAATTTTAATCCACATACCCTGCTTAAAAATACCCCTTTATTCCACAAGTTTATTTAATCTTATTTTTTAATGCATCTATAATTCCTTTAAATTGTGGATTAGTTTTTAATTCATTGTCAATTTTATCCACCGAATGCATTATTGTTGAATGATCTCTTCCACCAAATTGTATACCTATTTTAGGAAAGGATTCATCTGTTAAATTTCTACATAAATATATAGCAACTTGTCTTGGAAAAGCAATGTCTGCTTTTCTTTTCTTTGATTTTAAGTCCTCAACCGTTATGTTATAGTACTCTGCTACTACTTGTTGTATTTTTTGTATATTATTTTTAATAAAAGATGATTTTGATAAATAATCCTTTAAAGCCTCAATTGCAAGTGTTAAATTAATATCCCTTGCATTAAACATAGCAGCATATGCAATAACTCTTGTTAAAGCACCTTCTAATTGTCTTACATCAGAATCACAATTATTTGCAATGTAAGCAATTACATCATCGTCAATTGTACCATCCATGTTTTGACCTATTATTTTTTTGTGTAATATTTCAACTCTCATGTCGTAATCTGGTGGATAAATATTAACACTTAATCCCCAATTAAATCTTGTACGTAAACGATCTTCTAATTTTTTTAAATCATCTGGTGATCTATCTGATGAAATAATAATTTGCTTATTATCATCATACAAATTATTAAAAGTGTTAAAAAATTCTTGTTGTGTTTGAGTTGCACCACCTAAAAATTGAATATCATCAATAATTAGGACGTCAACTCCCCTATATTTATTCTTAAAACTATCAATATAGCTAAAATTTGTACCAGATTCATCTTTTTTATTTAAATTAAGAAAATCAGATATAAATTGTTCACTTGTTACATATAAAACTTTCTTATTTGAATTATTAATAATAAAATTACCTATCGCATGCATCAAGTGAGTTTTACCAAGTCCGCTACTTCCATATATAAATAAAGGATTATAAGTTTTTCCTGGGTTTTCCGCAACTGATACCGCAGCCATATAAGCAAATTTATTACTTTCACCCACTATGAATGAATCAAACGTATATTTTGAATTTAAATTTGATTTTTCTGGCGTATTAAGTGGTACTCCTATGTTTTCAACAGGAATAATAGTATTTGTTTTAACTTCATCCTCAAATACAAATTCAAAATCAAAGCTAGTATTAGTTATTTCACTAAACACATCTGATATTGTTTGATACCAAGTTTCTTGCAAACTTTTCTTTTGTAATGGTGAATCTACAAGTATTTTAGCTACATTATTATCAAGAGATACAAGCTTTGTATTTTTAAACCAAGTATCATATGATAATGAAGATATCTTTGGTTTAATTTTTTCTAGGAAATTATCCCATAGATTATCTATGTTCATAATAAC
>CALZLL010000066.1 GCA_945788325.1 uncultured Clostridium sp. | reverse complement strand
AAGATGATGAGAAAAAACTTGATAAAAAAACTAAGAAGTGGAAATGTAAGATATGTGGATACGTATATGAAGGAGATACTATTCCAGAAGATTTTGTATGTCCAATATGCGGTCAACCACATACCGAATTTTATGAAGTAGAAGACTAGCTAAAGCTAGTTTTTTTCTTTTTAAAATGATATATTAAATATAGGTGGTGATTAAATATGTATGATGTAGTAATTATAGGAGCAGGAGCATCTGGTACTTTTTGCGCTTTATCACTTAAATATAAAAATCCTAATTTAAAGGTTTTATTGCTAGAAAAAAATGATAAATTAGGTAAAAAACTTTTAATAACTGGTAATGGAAGATGTAATTTAGGAAATACTGATAATAAAATTATAAATTATAATAGTTCTTCATCATTAGATAGATTTAAAACTTTTTTAGAGAACAATGATTATGATTTTCTAAACATTTTATTAAACGATGATGATTTAGAAAATTACCATTATTATTTAAATAAATTTGGGGTTTTAATAAAAAAAGAAGATACATCAACAAGATTATATCCATATTCAAATCAAGCTTTAACAGTTTGTAAATCATTTGAAAGAGCATTAGAAAAAGAAAATATTAAAACAAAATATAATTATGATGTTAAAAAAGTGATTAAAAATCAAGATACTTTTATAATTAATGATGATCTAGTATGTAAGAAACTCATAATTGCAACAGGTGGCAAAACTTATTCGAAAACTGGTTCTACTGGTACTGGTTATGAAATATTAAAATCATTTGGACATACTATAACACCAATTTATCCATCATTAACATGCTTAAAAACCAATTATAAGTACATAAAAGAATTACAAGGGGTAAGAATAGATGCGGTAGTTAATTTAAGTGTAGATGGTAAAATTATTGATGTCGAAGAAGGACAACTACAGTTTACAAAGGATGCATTATCGGGTATATGTGTATTTAATTTATCAAGAAACGTAGGTGGGTATTTAAGACAAAAAAAAGATGTTAAATTAATTATTAACTATATTCCAAATTATAGCGTGGAAGAGATAAAAGGTTATCTTAAAGGATTTTATGGATATAACGTAGAAAATGCTTTATCATGCATTATAAATAATAAACTCGCTAATGTAATGACAAAAGAATTGCACTTAAGTAATAAAAAAATAAAAGAACTAACTAATGCTGAATTAGAAAGTATTTGCTTTACTTTAAAAAATATGTATTTTAATATAAATGGAACAGGTGATTTTGAAAATGCGCAGGTAACTTGTGGTGGAGCCGTTTTAGATGAATTCACAAACAATTTAGAGTCAAAAGAATGTAAAGGTTTATATGCTATTGGAGAGGTGTTAGACGTTGATGGTAAATGTGGTGGATATAACTTATCATGGGCTTTTAATAGTGCTTTAATGACATTAAATGGTATATTAAAAGATAATTAACTATGGAATTATCTTTTTTTGTTTGCAAAAAAATAATAAATAAGTTAAAATATAAATTATAGTAGGGAGGGTAAAATATGAAAAAGAAAAATGGATTTACTATAGTAGAATTATTAGTAGTAATAGCACTAATGCTTTCAATACTAGGTATTGCAATAGTAAGCTTAGTAAACATTAGTTATAAAAAAAAGGAAGAGGCTTGGAAAAATACAAAGGCACAAATTGAAACTGCTGCAGCAGAATATTTTACTGCAAACGAATATTTATTTGAGGGACTAAACGAAGACGCTTTTGGAATTATTTCAGTCGGAGAATTAGTAAATGAAGATTACTTAAATAAAGTTACTAATCCTAAAACCGGAATAAGTATTTCTCCTTGTGCTGTAGTTAAAGTACAAAAAAATGGTGATAAATATAGCATGGATTTTGATGATTCTTCTGAAAATTCGGATATGTCAAATTGTAATACAAATAATTATATAAAAGTTTCAATAGTTAATACAAATTTGTGCTCGAATTCATTAGAAGAAACTAAAACAGAATATGGAGCGTGCGTTTCTGGTAAAAAAGAAATAAATAAAATTACAGAAAAATATAATGATAATAATGAACTATGTAGTAGAGAAATAGAAAAAATTGGTGAAGAAAAATGTGGTGAAGATACGCCTACACCACAACCTACTCCAACCCCAAATAAACCAACTCCAAATAATCCTGAAAACAATACTACTACAACCAAGAAAAAAACTACAACCAAGAAAAAAACTACAACAAAAAAGAAAACTACAACCAAGAAAAAAACAACAACAAAATCTTGTGATTGGAGTAAAGTGAAAATGGATTTTTCTGTTTACAATGCTAATGGTGATCATTGCTTTGCAGTAGGTCAAAGTGTAAACAGAGAAAACGAAGCAACTTCGTTTACGGTAAGCTTTAGTTATCCAAGCGATTTTACTAAGAAAACTACGCATGCGGCATTTTGTGAAGATGCAGATACTTGTAAAAAAATAAAGACGAGTAATAAGGGGCAAACAAGTGTAGTGTGTACAAATTCAACTAATTGTTATGAAAAATATGAGTATGTTGGAGCAAGTATTGAATTAAAATGTGGAAATACTACAAAGACAATTTATGGCTATAATTCTATTAGTAGTGCAAAAGTGACAACTACAACCAAGAAAAAAACTACAACAAAAAAGAAAGCTACAACAAAAAAGAAAGCTACAACAAAAAAGAAAGCTACAACCAAGAAAAAAACTACAACAAAAAAGAAAGCTACAACCAAGAAAAAAACTACAACAAAAAAGAAAGC
>CALZLL010000065.1 GCA_945788325.1 uncultured Clostridium sp. | reverse complement strand
AACAAGCATTACCAAAGTAGATTTAGGTAAATGAAAATTAGTAAGCAAACAATCTGTTGCTTTAAATTTATATCCTGGATAAATAAATATTTTAGTATTACCTATCATTTCTTTAAAATGACCATTTTCATCTGCAACGGTTTCTAAAACCCTAGTAGAGGTTGTTCCAACGGCACATATTTTGTGATTGTTTTTTCTCGTGTTATTTAATAAATCAGCAGTGTTTTTAGTCATTATAAAATATTCAGAATGCATATCATGTTTAGTAACATCATCAACGCTTACTGGTCTAAATGTTCCAAGACCAACATGAAGTGTTACGTATGCTATGTTTATACCCTTATCTTTTATTTTTTCTAAATAATCATTTGTAAAATGAAGTCCAGCGGTAGGTGCTGCTGCACTACCAGGATTTTTAGCATAAATTGTTTGATATCTATTTTTATCTTGTAATTTTTCAGTTATGTATGGAGGAAGTGGCATCTCTCCTAATTTATCTAATATTTCTAGTAATATTCCATCATAAATGAATTTATATTTTCTAATCCCATCTTCACCAACAAAAGTACATTTACAAGATAATTCATCAGAAAATTTTACAATCGTACCTTCTTTTATTCTTTTGGCAGGTCTTGTTAAGCATTCCCATTCATCATTACCTAAATCCTTTAGCATTAAAACTTCAATAACAGCATCAGTTTCTATTTTATGCCCTATTAACCTTGCTGGTATTACCTTTGTATCATTTAAAACTAACGTATCACCAGGATTTAAATAATCAATTAAGTCTGTAAAGTTTTTATCTTCATATTTACCAGTTATTTTATCTAAAACCATCATCTTAGAAGAAGTTCTATCTTTAAGTGGTGTTTGTGCTATTAGTTCCTTTGGTAAGTTGTAATCAAAATCATCAGTTTTCATACACATTTCCCCTTTTTTATATAATTATAAAAATACTATAATAAAACGAATATTATTATAGTATTAAATTTAAAAAATATCAATCATTATTTTTCAATATCTATCTTTAAATGTTTATATGCTAAATCTGTTACAACCCTACCTCTAGGTGTTCTTTTTAAATAACCAATTTGTAAAAGATATGGTTCACATACATCTTCAATGGTGGATACTTCTTCACCAATCGAAGCTGCAATAGCCTCAACCCCAACCGGACCACCATTAAACTTATAAATTATTGTCTTTAATAACTCATAGTCTACCTCATCAAGTCCAAGTTTATCAACTTTTAAAGAATCAAGTGCATGTTTTGTTATATCAAGTGTTATTTTACCATTTCCCTTCACAAGGGCAAAATCACTAACACGTTTTAATAATCTATTAGCAATTCTAGGAGTTCTACGACATCTATTAGCAAGCTCCTTTGCAGCATCATCTTCTATTATTAAATCAAGTACTCTAGCACTTCTTTTAATAATTTTAGTAATCTCTTCTTCAGTATAATAATTTAATTTAGAAACGATACCAAAACGATCACGAAGTGGTGCAGATAAATCTCCTGCCCTGGTAGTAGCTCCTACTAAAGTAAAATGAGGTAAGTCAATTCGTAAATTACGATTAGCTCCTTCACCACCAACAATTATGTCTAAAGTATAATCTTCCATTGCTGAGTAAAGAATCTCTTCTACAAAACGTGGAATACGATGTATTTCATCAATAAATAGTACATCTCCTTCTTCCAAAGAAGATAATATTGCCGCTAAATCACCAGACTTTTCAATGGTAGGTCCTGATGCTGTTTTAATATTAGCTTCCATTTCGTTTGCAATAACATAAGAAAGTGTTGTTTTACCTAGTCCTGGAGGGCCATAAAGTAATACGTGATCTAATGCTTCACCACGAATTTTAGCAGCTTCTATAAATACCTTTAAATTTTCAACTATATCCTTTTGCCCAATATATTCATCAATAGTTTGTGGTCTTATAGTTGATTCAAAACCATCTTCTTTTAATTTTTCAGATGTAATTAATCTATTATCCATGTTTTATTCCTTTCTATTTAAGTAATAACTTTAATGCTTCTTTAACTTGTAATTCTAAAGACTTAGAACTATCTATGTTAGGTAATACCTTCTTAATATCTACAGGTTTATAACCAAGTGATTTTAACGTTTCCGTAAGTTCAGTAAAATCTTTTTTAGAATCTTTTACATCCACTTCTAATTTTCCTTTTAAATCAAGGATAATTTGTCTTGCAACCTTATCTCCAATCTTAGGAAACTTCTTTAAATAATTAACGTTACCAGTTTCAATAGCTTCATGTATACTATCCTTATTATCACCAGAAAGCATAGGAAGAGCCATCTTACATCCCAAACCTTTAACACTTATTAATTTTAAGAATAAATCTTTATCTTCCTTTGTTTTAAACCCATATAAAGTATTTTCATCTTCCCTAATTTGTTGATATAAATATATAGTAGTTTCTTCTCCCACCTTATAAGAATATGGATTTGGAACATATATCATATAACCAATGCCATTATTTTCCAATACTACGTATATAGATTCGATAATTGTTATAATACCTTTAATATATGAGTACATAAAAACACCTCTATTCATCATACTACTTAATCATTTTATCACGAACAATTGTTTTTGTAAACTTTAAATTTTATATTTTACTAATTATGATCATATTATTGTTCAGCATATTTAATTTCCATCAGAATATTTTATTTCTCAATAATAAAAAAAAGCATTTTTTGCCCTATAAATTGACTATCTAAGTTTTGTCAACACTAAATTTATATTAATATTATACC
>CALZLL010000064.1 GCA_945788325.1 uncultured Clostridium sp. | reverse complement strand
TGGAGCAAGTGATGGGAATCGAACCCACGTCTCAGCCTTGGCAAGGCCACGTACTAGCCGTTGTACTACACCTGCATAAATAAATTGGAGGGGCCAGCCGGACTTGAACCGGCGATCGTGGAGTTGCAGTCCAATGCCTTACCAACTTGGCTATAGCCCCATTTGTTTGCATTTGCAAGAAAATTATAACATACTTGATAAAGAAATATCAAGTATTATTCCTTATATTTTATGCAAATTAAATTATATATTTAAAACTTTTAATCAAATAATTATTATTTCTTTACATATACTCAAGTATTTTATTTTTAATATTTTAAATTTGTATTATAATAGTACTATAACAATAGATATAAATATAATAGATTAGGAGGATAATTATGAAGTATATTATAGATACAGATCCTGGGATAGATGATGCAATTGCTATTGCTATGGCAATTAGAAACAATTTAGACATAATTGGTTTTACTCTAGCTAGTGGAAACATACCGGCTTATAAATCTGAGAAAAATCTAAAGATAATTCAGGAGTTTTTAAATACTAATATAAAAATGTATAAAGGTAAAAATAAAAATAAATGTAATCATGAAACAGCAGAGTATGCTCATGGTAAAGATGGGCTTGGATATGCGGTGTTTACTGATAATATGTCAAAAAAGAAATTTTCTAGAGTTTCAGCCGAAGATTTTATTATTAAAGCATCTAAAAAATATAAGGATGATTTAACTATTATATGCCTAGGACCTTTGACTAATTTAGCAAGTGCCATGAAAAAGGATCCTAAACTAGTTAAAAGGGTAAAACATCTAGTAATTATGGGAACTACTTATGATCCAAATGTTAAAGAACCATATTTAGAATTTAATGTTAACGTTGATCCAAAAGCTGCTAAATATGTTTTAGAAGCTCCGTTTTCTGAAATAAAATTAGTAACTCATGAAGTAGGTGTTAAATCGTTTATAGAAAAAGATTATGTTTTAAACTTGCGTAATTCTGATGATTTAGTATCAAGGTTTATTGGTCTTATATCAGAAAAATACATAGAGTTTAGTTATGATCATTATAATACGATTGGGCTTGGTACTCCTGATCCAACAACCATTGCATCACTAATAGATCCTAAAATAATTAAATTTGAACCATGTAACGTCGAAATTATATCAAGGGGAGAAAATAAAGGTGAATGTAACATATCTATCACAGACGATAGTAACATAATGGTATCAACCGATTTTGATTTAAAAAGATTTAGAAAAGTATTTGAAGATACGTTTAACTAAAAGGTATTGTGATACCTTTTTTTCATATAATTAAATAGGTGATTTGTATGTACGAAGATAGTGTTTATGCAGTTGCAAAAATACAAGGAGATATATCTTCTCCTAATTTAAAAGGAATTGCTTACTTTAAACCTTTTAAGGATGGTACCATGGTTGAAATAGAAGTATCAGGACTTCCAGGATATAAGAATTATCAGTTATTTCCAATTCATATCCATGATGGTAAGGATTGTGATATATCAAAAAATGGGACTTTTGATAACGTTTTAGGACATTATAATCCTACTAATGAAAATCATCCGTATCATGCTGGGGATATGCCTATTTTATTCTCTAATAATGGTTATGCATACATGAAGTTTTATACTACTAGGTTTAAAGCGTATGAGGTTGAAAATAAATTAGTGATTATACATGAAGCGGTAAAAGATGAAAATACTAGTTTGTTTGGAAGAAAAATAGGTTGTGGAAGAATAAATAAATATACATTATAAAAAGGAGTCAATATTATTTTGATTCCTTTTTAATAAATAAACATCTTATATAAATAATCATAAGTAATATAAACATAGGTATAGCAATAAATAAAACATAATTGTTTTTAACAATGATAATTGAATGTGGAATATCACCAAAGGCTAATTTTCCAAGTACCATGCATATTAGTGAAATAACTATTGTAATTACTTTATTAAGTTTTATTTTTTTACTAAAGTGTTTTATACCATGTATTATTCCGTATAGTGATAGATTAGCAAGTGCTAACATATAAAATATCCATCTAAAAGCAAGTAGGTTTTCTAAGTGTAATTCTGAAGATGATATACCTATTTTCTTTAACAAAATATATTCTGGATACCTAAATAATGCTCCCATCTTATACCCGAAACAAGATACCACGAAGAACATAACTATAACAAGTGATAATGAACCTATTAAATAAAATATTATAATGGTTTTGTTATATTTTTCTGGGTCTTTTATTTTTGATTTATTAATCGTGAGCAAAAGCATTGAAAGTAAAGCGCAAGTAGCAGCATAATATATAGCACCTCTTGATATGTTTATTAAATAATTATTTTCAGAAAGCATCGGAATAATGTTTCCAATTTCAATGTATTGTACCAAGAAAAATTCTATTATTACCATGAATACAATACTTGCAAAAAAAGATAATTGCGATACTCTTGCAATGGTTTCTAGCCCTTTAAAGCATATTATCAAACACGTTATAATAACTAATATTCCAACGAAATAAAACGGTGTATTTTGAAGGTATTTGCTAGTTACGAAAATAACAATGGCACGTATTGCAATGGTAAGCATAATCATGTATATAATAATTATAAATAAGTTTATTATGTTGCCAATTACTTTTCCAAATAATTTTACGTTTTTTTCATATATGTTTAACTTGGGTAAAGAAGAGTTTATTTTTAGATACATTAAAACTGGTATTAAACCTAAAATGGATCCTGTTATCATTGCGATTAATACTTCATTTTCTGATGCTCTAAGTAATATTATATCGCTTATACCAAGATAAAAACTACAACATATCAATGCCAAAAGCATACCGATTTGAATGTTTGATACTTTGTTATTCATCTTTTGCTTTCTCCTTTACTGATCTTATGGAAAGTTCTGTTGATTTTATTTCTACATTAGCTTTAAAACTAAATGACATATCATCTTTTATTTTCTCTTTAGAGTAACCTAATTTTTTCATTTCTTTATATT
>CALZLL010000063.1 GCA_945788325.1 uncultured Clostridium sp. | reverse complement strand
TATACCATTACAAAACTAAATGCACTTATTTGTGCACTTCAGATTTTATATTACAGGCAAAAAGATATAGGACAAAATAATTTTAAAATTTTAGATAAAAATATAAAAACTGATATATTAATAATTGGTGGTGGAATTACAGGTCTTACTAGTGCTTATTATTTAATGGATAAAAAATATAATGTTGTTTTGTTAGAAGCTGATAAGTTCTTTTTCGGATGTACGTGTAAAAGTACGGGGAAATTAACTTATTTACAAGATCTAAAGCTTCAAGATATATATAACATTTATGATTTTAATACGGTTAAACTTTATTATGAAGCTCAAAAAGATGGAATAAGATTAGTGAAAAAAATAGTAAAGGAAAATGAAATAGATTGTGATTTAAAAAAGTGTTCATCAGTTACTTTTACCAATGATGATAAAGAATTAAATAAATTTGATACTGAACAAAAACTTTTAGATGAATTAGGGGTTAAATATTATACAAATGATGTAGAGTTTGAAAAAGAAAAAGTTAAAAGGTTAATAATGGTTAAAAATACATATACGTTTAATCCAGTAAAATATTTAAAAGGCTTATTAAAAGTAATAAGAAAAGCTAACAATATAAAAATATATGAACGTAGTAGGATAACAAAAATAAAAAAAGAGGATAAATATTATATTGCTTATGCAAATGGATATGAGGTAGAAGCTAAAAAAATAGTAGTTGCCTGTAATTATCCTTTTTTTACGATACCAGGTTTTATTCCTTTTAAAACGTACGTAGAAAAATCATATATTAGCGCAACTAAAGTTACTAGTGAAAAAGATATATGCGGAATAACAAGTAATTATCCTACCATTTCTTTTAGATATTACAATGATAAGCAAAATTATTATTTTGTATATTTAAATAATTCATCTAAGATATGTGATAAATTAAATTATAAGAAGAATTATGATGAATGTGATAACGAATCAAGAAAAATAACAGGTAGAGTACCCACTTATAAATGGACTAACATGGATGTTATGACAAATGATTTTTTACCTATAATTGGTAGAATATCAAGTGATGATAAAAATGTTTTTATTGCAACTGGATATAATACGTGGGGTATGACTAATGGAACTATAGCAGGAAAAATAATTTATGATTTAGTCAGAAATTGTAATAATAAATATACTGATATTTTTAATCCATCAAGAAGTTTAACAATAAAAAAGGTTAAAAATTTTGTTTTAAATACAATGATACCTAACGCTAAATCATATTCTTTTAACCTTGTCAAAAAAAATCCTTATTGGTATAAAGATAAAGCTTTTGTTACTAAAATAAATGGTAAAAGAGTAGGAATTTACTATGATAATGATGGGAAAAAACATACCGTTTTAAATGTATGTCCTCATTTAAAATGTTTTTTAACCTTTAATGAAGTTGATAAAACTTGGGATTGTCCTTGTCATGGTTCTAGGTTTGATGTAGATGGTAACGTTGTTAAAGGGCCTAGTTGTTATAATATAAAAATAGATGAAACTACATCTGAAAGCTAGTTTCATCTATTGTATCTATTAGAAAGTCTTTATTTGGATATTTATCTTCTAAGAACAAGCTATTACATATTTTAATTGACTCTTTATCCTGAAACTGTATACCATTTACTAAGATGTTGTATCTGGTCTTATAATAGTCTAATTCATTTAAAAAAGAGTAGGTTAATAAATTAAACATGTGTATATCTAATTCTTTACAAATACCATATTTTTTTATGAATTCTTGACAGTAATCATTACTATCTAAAATATTAGTTTTATATTTATTAAAAGTACAATTATCAAAGTCTAGAATAAATGTATCATCATTATTTACTAAAATGTTTCCAGCATATAAATCACTATGTATAATACCATAATCATGCATTCTTAATATTACTTTTTTAGTTTGTTTTAAAATACTAAGCCTTGTTTTTATTGGGTCTAGATCATAATAATCAAGACCCTTTGATTTTTTATATGGTGCTAAATAGCAGGTGTTATCATTTTTATCTTTTGTACAGTATTTAGGTAATAACAGGTTTTTATCTTCTATATCAGATAATAATTCTAGTTTTCTTTTTTTACCATTTAAATAATTATTATTTTCAAATGACTTACAAGCATACACTTTATCATCAATAATACATCTTCTTATTATACCGTATGATCCAGAATTAAATATTTCTTCATCATTATCAATAAAAATAATATCATTATAGTCTATTTTTTTCATAAATACCCCTCGAATGCCATATATATTAGCATAATTATAAAAATAAGTAAAATAAATTAAAAAAATTTGTTGACAAAGATTTTTAATTAATATATAATTTGTTTGTACCTTGAAAAAAGAGTTATGCTTCAATAGCTCAGTTGGTAGAGCATCCGGCTGTTAACCGGCAGGTCGTAGGTTCGAGTCCTACTTGAAGCGCCATATAGAAATTAAAAGTAGCGAAAGCTACTTTTTTTCTGATTAAATTGTAGCTTTTTTTATTATAATGTGCTATAGTAGTGAACTATAAAAAAAGGGGGGGAAAAAACATGAATTTAGATTTTGATAAAAAAATTTTTTTAGATGATAGAATAAATTTAAATAAAAAATATAGAGTAATTGGTAGTGGAACCGAAGGGGTTATGTATGAGGTTAATGATAGTGTGGTAGCTAAAAAATTTCATAGTCCAAGAAATATTTGTGTAAAAGAAGTCCAAGATATAATTTCGTCTTGTAATCCTAGCCAAATTTTAGTTCCGTTTGATTATTTAATTGAAGATAATTTTATTTATACTGCTTTTTTAGAACGATTTAAGGGAAAAAGCATTCATAATGATATTTCAGAAATAAATTTTGATGTTTTAATACCATGTACAAAAAAACTTATTAATGATATTTATAAAATTAGTGAATATAATGTATTATTACAAGATGTTACAAGAACAAGTGTTATGTATAATGATGAAAATATGATTTTAACAGATACTACTAAATATTCTATTGCAACTACTTCAAAAAAAGATAATTTTGAAGATATAATTTTTAAATCAAATTTATC
>CALZLL010000062.1 GCA_945788325.1 uncultured Clostridium sp. | reverse complement strand
CCCCCTAAAAAATATTTAAAAATTAAAAAAATCATAGATTTTTCTATGACTTTTTGATATAAATGAGTTTTCTATAAATTAATTACATATAATTATATAGTTAATGACTATTTAATGTCACTAACTACTTTTTTTAAAAATCCATTTTTTTGTACCTTAATTTCTACAAGATAAGAAACACCTACAATTATACTGCCTAAAAATGCTATTAGCATATCTTCCATGGTATCACTAACACCTGTTTCTATGGAATGTTGAACGTTCATCTTTAAAAAAGTATCAGTGCCATATTCTAAAAATTCCCATATTGATGCTACCATTAGAGTAAAACATATTATAAATAAAAAGTTAAATCCTTTTTTCTTTTCATTATAAACACCAAACCAATCCATTATAACAAGTGCTAAAATAGAAGTTAAAACACCTGATATAAAATGTGCAAACAAATCATACCACCAAGTTGTATTATATAAATTAACAACACTTCCTAAAAATTGAGCAAGTATTATAAATATTATATAAACTAATTCCATCGCATCAGTTATTTTTATCTTAAATATCTTTTTAAATATTCTAGGTAAAAGAAGTACTAATGGAATTGTGATATCACCAAGTAATCTATCGTAAGCGCCTATGTTTATATCTTTAACAAAGAAACAAGCTGCCGCAAGTGAACATAGGAAAATTAATACATTATTTAACTTTTTCATATAATTAACCTGCTTTCAAAATCTTCTAATTTATCATTGATAGTTTTCATTAATTCATCATCTTCATAATTAGATAACTTTCTCTTAAAAATACTTGATATATTTAATTTAAAATCTTCTAAATAGTCAAAAAAACTTTCTTCTTTCTTTATTGTTCCAAACGCTTCTAGAACTTTTTTTCCACTATCCAAATTAACACCAATAGTTTCTCTTAGGCTTTTATCTGCAATTACATCTTCTACAACTTTTATATAGTCAAAGAAATTTTCTTTATTAATTGGTTGTTCATCAAGTTGTCTTAAAAACTTTTCAAAATTATTATTATTTAAACTTGTTTCAAGTAATTGTTTTAATGTTTCTAATTTTATCATTTGATTCACCTAATCTTTCTTAACAAAATTATATGCATCTTTACACATTTCATTAATATCTTTTTCTGCCTTCCATCCTAATTTTTCAAAAGCATAAGTTGGATCTGCATAACATGCATCTATATCTCCTGGACGTCTTTGTTTAATTTCATATTTAACGTTTACGTCATTTACCTTCATAAAAGTATTAACCAAATCAAGAACGCTATAACCATTTCCAGTTCCTAAGTTATATGCATCGCATCCAGTTTCATTTAATATCTTTTCAATGGCTTTTACGTGACCTTTAGCTAAATCAACAACGTGTATATAATCTCTTACACCAGTTCCATCATGAGTATCATAATCATTTCCAAAAACACCTAAACATTCTAATTCTCCAGTTGCCACTTTAATAATATATGGCATTAAATTATTAGGTATACCATTTGGATTTTCACCTATTAATCCTGATTTATGAGCACCAATTGGATTAAAATACCTAAGTATTGCGATACTCCATTCATCATCAGATGCATATAAATCATTTAATATTCTTTCTATCATTAATTTAGTTGTTCCATATGGATTCGTGGTAGATAATGGAAAGTTTTCCTTAATTGGTAAACTCTTTGGTTTTCCATATACCGTTGCACTTGAAGAAAATACTATTTTTTTTACTCCAAATTCATTTGCAACCTCAATTAATGACATCGTTGAATCTAAATTATTTCTATAATACATAATTGGTTTTTGAGTTGATTCTCCTACCGCTTTATATCCTGCAAAGTGAATTATCGCATCTATTTTATTCTCTGTAAATATCCTTTTTAAAATTTCTTTGTCACAAACGTCACCTTCATAAAAACTAACCTTTTTACCAGTTATTTGCTCAATATAATCCTTAACTTCTATTTTTGAATTAGATAAATTATCAATTATAACTACTTCATACCCTGCATCAAGTAATTCAACACAAGTATGACTTCCTATAAAACCTGTTCCACCCGTTACTAATATTTTCATTTTCAATCCTCCTATAATTGATTATAACACAAAAAAAAAGAATTCTATTAAGAATCCTTAATTTTGGTTAATTTACCAGTTTTAGAAAACCAATCTTCCTTTGTCATAATAACTTCATATTCATCAATCAAGTTACCCTCGCAACTTTTATACGAGTCTAAAGTTATTTTATGTGGTTTAAAGCCTAGCTTATCTAACGCTCTTTTAGCTTTTATATTACCATCTTGATATAAACATATAATGTTATCATATCCTAAACTATATAAATAATCCATAACACATGATAATGCTTCTTTAATATATCCATTTCCCCAATAACTAGGATGTATATTAAAAGATAATGATACAGTTTTAATATCCTCTTCACCGGTTAATATGTTTCCTACTGGATTATTATCACAATAAATAATCCAATCAAACGCATGTGCTTTTTGTAACTTCAAATAATATTTTTTCATACCAATTTTAAATGAAGATTCTATTTTAGATTTATCTTGCTTGACTAACTTACATACACCATCAACGTTTTTTAGTTTTGAAAACTCGTATTCGTAAACTTTTAAAAAATCTTCTTTAGTTCCCTTTTTTATTATTAAGCGTTTCGTCTTTAACTCTATTGTTTCATAATTCATGTTACCACCACCATACTTAATAATTAGGCTATCTTGCCATGTATGGTTATTTATTATAACTATTAAAATTACAATAATCAACAAATTTCGACTTAAAATTTTATCTTTTTTAAAAGTTTTAAAAGTAATTAATTTTTTTTCAAAAAACACTTGATTAAAGCAAAAATTCTTGCTATTATATTAATGCAGTTTATGGCGAGATAGCTCAGCTGGCTAGAGCGTTCGGTTCATACCCGAAAGGTCGAGGGTTCGATCCCCCCTCTCGCTACCAATAAAAATAACTAGATGATATAATCTAGTTTTTTATTTTATTAAATAATATCGACCTTTCGTATAAATATAACATTTTAAATTTTATTTTACTCGTTTTAGTATTATAATTACATTAGAGGCAAATTATGACTTATGGTG
>CALZLL010000061.1 GCA_945788325.1 uncultured Clostridium sp. | reverse complement strand
ATTTTCTAATTGAACCTTAAAGTCTCCACCTTTTAAAAGTTCTACAACTTTTCCTTCAAGTTCAATTACATCTTCTTTTTTAGCCACTTATAATCACTCTCCTGTCAATATCTGGTATCCATCTTTAGTAACTAAAACCGTATGCTCAAAATGAGCAGATGGGCTTTTATCTAAAGTTGTTATTGTCCAGTCATTATCTTCTACCACAATGTCATCAGATCCTAAATTAAGCATTGGTTCTATTGCTATTACCATTCCTTCTTTTAGGATAGGACCAGTTCCAGCCGTACCATAATTTGGAACGTCTGGTTCTTCGTGTAGGTGATTTCCTACTCCATGACCACATAATTCTCTTACTATACCTAGGTTATGATCGTTAGCATACTTTTCAACAGCATAACCAATGTCACCTATTCTAGCCCCTGGTTTTACTTGTTTAATACCTTCCCATAAAGCTTTTTCTGTGTGTTCCATTAAGTATTTTTTATTATCATCTATCTCACCTACGGCATATGACCATGCCGAATCACCATGATAACCTTTATAATCAGCTCCAATATCGATAGATACTACATCACCTTTTTTTAATTTTCGGTTCGATGGTATTCCGTGAACTACTTGTTCATTTATAGAAATACAAGTAGCATTTGGAAAACCTTCATAACCTTTAAATGAAGGTTTTGCACCTTTACTTATTATAAATTTTTCTGCTTCAGTGTCAATATCTAAAATATTTGCACCTGGTTTTATTAATGTTTTAATATGCTGATGTGTTTGATAAACTATGTTACCAGCAATTTTCATTAACTCTATTTCTCTTTGAGATTTAATGTTTATCATTTCATCGCCTTACTTTTCTAAAACTTTTATAGCTTCATCAAAAGTTTCATATTTACTTTCGTGCGCACTAATTGTTTCAAGTACACCTTTATTCTTGTAATAATCATAAAGAGGCATTGTTTTTTCCATATATTCATCAAATCTTTTTATAAACGTTTCTTCAGTATCATCAGCTCTTTGAGTTAATTCTACTTTACAATCATCACAAATGCCTTCTTGTTTTGGTTTCATCTCAGCTGAGTACTTGTTATATATTCTTCCACACTTAGGACAAGTAATTCTTGAGCAAGCTCTTTTTATTGCCATTTCTTTATCAATGTCAATATATATTACAATACCTAAATCTTTACCAAGCCCTTTTAATAATTCATCATATTTTTCAGCTTGAACTTTAGTTCTTGGAAATCCGTCTAATATATAACCATTTTCACAATCAGGTTTTGTTATTCTATTTTTAATTAATTTTATAATTAATTCGTCAGGAACATATTTTCCAGCTTTCATAAGACCTTCGGCTTCTTTACCAAGTTCTGTTCCAGCCTTAACCTCTTCCCTTAATAAATCTCCAGTTGATATATGACCATATCCATATTTTTCAACTAACATTTCTGATAATGTTCCTTTGCCCGCTGCTGGCGGTGCTAAAAATATAATATTCTTCATTATTTTCTGTAACCCCTTTCATATTTTCTAGCTGATAAGCTACTTTCTATTTGGTTATAAGTTTCGAGAGCTACACCAACTACGATTAATAATCCTGTTCCTCCAACAGTCACACTAGTAGGCAAACTACTTAAATTTGAAACTAATATTGGAAGCCCAGCTATTATAACCAAGAATAAAGCTCCTAAAAACGTTGTTCTTGATAATACCTTACTAACATAATTTTTAGTCTCATTACCTGGTCTTATACCAGGAATATATCCACCTTGTTTATTTAGGTTTTCAGATAATTCTTTTGGTTTTAATCCAGCCATAAACGTATATAAGTATGAGAATAAAATAATAAGTAAAATATATAATATAAATCCTGTTATCGTATTATAGTTAATATAACTATTTACAAATAATGAGAATGAATCATTTTTTACAAATGTTGCAATTAGTGATGGTATTGAAATCAAGCTAGATGCAAAGATTACTGGCATAACTCCAGCTGAATTTAACCTAAATGGAATATATGTTTGTTTTGCACCATAAGCAGTTGAAGTTTTATTTGAATACTGAACTGGAATTCTTCTTTCAGATTTTTCAATAAATACAACACCAACTATTATTGCTATATACACAAGTAAGAATAATATAAATTTAGTAACGCCAAGAGCTACTTCTTGAGTAGTTCCACTAACCACAAACGAACTAAAAGCATCATTCATCATACTTGGAGTACTAATTAAAATACCAGCCATAATCAAAATTGATATTCCGTTACCTACACCCTTACGAGTTATTTGATCACCTAACCATAACAAGAAACATGTTCCTGCGGTTAATATCAAAGTGACTCTTAAATATTCAAAAGATGTAGCACCCTCACCTAAAAATGAGAATGACATAACAAGACCTTGTAAGAAAGCTAAAGCTATTCCTAAATATCTAGTTATTTTATTTAACTTAGTCCTTCCGGTATATCCTTCCTTAGCTAAGTTTGAAAAATATGGAATAATGTCCATTTGTAATAATTGAACAATTATTGAAGCACTAATGTATGGTGTTACTCCTAAAGCAAATATTGAAAAATTCTTTAATGAGCCACCACCCATTACGTTTAATAATTCCAAAAATCCTAAATCTTGTGTAATGTTTTCAGTACCAGGAACACGAACTGTTGTTCCTAATTTATATATAAATAGAATTAACAGTGTAAATAAAATTTTATTTCTAATATCTTTATTTCTGGCTGAAAAGATTTGTTTAAGATTTTTAAACATCTTACATCACCTCAGCTTTACCGCCTGCTTTTTCTATTTTTTGTTTTGCAACGTCAGAGAACTTATGAGCTCTAACAGTTAATTTTTTAGCAATTTCACCATTACCTAATACTTTGATACCAGATAATTGTTTTTTTATTATTCCCATTTCAAATAATAATTCTGGAGTTACTTCCGTACCATCTTCAAACGCATTTAAATCTGATACGTTTATAACTGCATAAGTTTTTTTGAACATTGCGTTAGAGAATCCACGTTTTGGAAGTCTTCTATATAAAGGTAATTGTCCACCTTCAAATCCAACTCTTACTCCTCCACCGCTTCTTGATTTTTGTCCATTTTCTCCTCTACCACTTGTTTTTCCAGTACCGCTACTAGAACCACGACCTAATCTTTTGATTTCTTTTTTAGAACCTTCGTTATACTTTAATTCATTTAACTTCATTATCCTAAAATCTCCTCTACAGATTTTCCTCTTAA
>CALZLL010000060.1 GCA_945788325.1 uncultured Clostridium sp. | reverse complement strand
TGTTATATGTATGAATTAGAAACTAAAACAGAAATAAAAAACATGATATATGAAGTGCGTGGTAAACAAGTAATGTTAGATAGTGACTTAGCAAAACTATATGGATGTAAGAATGGAACTAAAACTATTAATTTGGCTGTAAAAAGAAACATGGAAAGGTTTCCAAATAATTTTTATTTTCAGTTAACTAAAGAAGAGTATGCTAAAATTATAGAAAAAAATAAAATTTTAAGGTTTCAAATTGAAACCTTAGAAGAAAATATTAATTTAACAGGTAAACATAAAAAGTATCTTCCGTATGTATTTACAGAACAAGGAGTTGCAATGCTATCAAGTGTACTTAGAACCATTAATGCTGCAAAAGTAAGTGTAAACATAATGAATGCATTTGTAGAAATGAGAAAATTCATTAATGAGAATAAAGATGTGTTTAAAAGAATGATAGAAATAGAAAACGATAATACTTACATAAAAAATACGTTGTTGGAATATGATAAAAATTTTAAATATATATTTGATAAGTTTGATAGGAAAGAAGACTTAAAAAGTAAGCTATTCTTTAATGGAGAAATATATGATGCTTATAGTCTATTAATAGACATAATAAAAAGTGCAAATAAAGAAATCATAATAATAGATAATTACGTAGATAAAACAACACTTGATATATTAACAAAGAAAAAATTAAACGTAACAATACTTTTAATAACTGATAAAAATAAAGGAAAAATAACTAAAATAGATATAGATAAGTTTAATAGTGAATATAAAGGATTAACTATAAAATACACTAATATATTTCATGATAGATTTATAATAATTGATAATAAAAAGCTATATCATATAGGATCATCACTAAAAGACTTAGGCAAGAAAGTATTTGGTATAAATATTATTAATGAAAAAACATTTAGAGAAAATCTTTTATCAAAAATAAATAATATGAAAAATTAGTGTCTAATTATTAAACCTTAAATTTACATCTTTTATTTTACGTGTTATAATTAGATTATGATAGTGGGGTGGACTGATGGCTAAGAAAAAAACATCATCTTCTAGTAAGAAAAAAGGAAAGATACCAGTTGAGATATTTGGTATTTTATATATAGTTTTAACCATCCTTGGTCTTTTAAGATCTGGGTTTGTTGGAAGAATGGTTAGTAATTTTGGAATATTTTTATTTGGTGCTTTTTATAATTGGGGATTAGTTTTCTTTTTAATAGTTGGTGGTTATGTTTTATTATTTAGGGAAAAACCAAAATTATTTACAAAGAAATTAGTTGGATTTTATTTATTTTCAATAGCAATTCTTTCAATGTCACACGTTAAATACATAATGTATGATACTAACATAGGTAGTGCTGTATTTCAAGATACTTTAGCTAATATAGTATCAGGTTTTAACGACGTCAATTTTATTCAAGGTGGAGGAATACTAGGAGCTTTATTCTCATATCTTTTTGTATTATGTTTTGACGTGTTAGGTTCTAAAATAATATGCTGGGTATTAATTTTATTTGGTGCAATGCTAATATTTAATTTATCTCCAGCAACGGCTCTTAAAAAAATCATATTATTCTTTGTTCCTAAAAAATGGCTTCATAAAGATGATGAAGAAAAAGATGATGAGGATGCAGATGACGAAGAAGAAAATGAAGAAAAGAAAGATAAAAGGGTTGTTATATCAAGTGTAAATGATTTAAATCACATAAGTATGGAAGAGCAAGAAGAAGCACCTGAACCGCAAGCTAATGGTGAATATAAACTTCCGCCGCTTTCTTTACTTAACGTTCCTAAAAAAGTTAATACCAAGGCTAATGAAGAGAGTATTTCTTCAAATATTAAGTTATTAGAACAAGTATTAAGTGATTTTGACATTCATGGTAAAGTGGTTGAAGCCCATGTTGGACCAACCGTTACTCAATATGAATTAGAAGTAAAATCAGGAACCAAAGTTAGTAAAATCCTAAGCTTAAATAAAGAAATAGCTCTTGCTTTAGCTGCTAAAGACGTAAGGATACAAGCCCCTATACCAGGAAAAAGTACCATTGGTATTGATATTCCTAATAAAGTAACAACGCCAGTATCTTTAAGAGAGGTTTTAGCAGCAGTTCCAAAGGAAAAAGAAAATAGTAAGTTACTTGCTGTGTTAGGTAAGGACATAATGGGAAATCCAAGATGGATGGAAGTTAATAAAACACCACACCTTCTTATTGCAGGTGCTACTGGTTCTGGTAAGTCAGTTTGCGTTAACTCTGTTATTACGTCCATTTTGATGCGTGCAAAGCCTGATGAAGTAAAACTTGTTATGGTTGACCCTAAAAAGGTTGAACTTTCAATGTATAACGGTGCTCCACACTTACTTGCACCGGTCGTTAATGACCCTAAAAAAGCATCAATCGTATTAAAGAAAATAGTAGAAGAAATGGAACATAGATATGATCTTTTAAGTGAAACTGGTACAAAAAACATAGAAGGTTATAATCGTAAGATGGAATCTAAAATAGAAGCAGGCGATACAAGTGCTAAAAAGTTGCCATACATTGTAGTTTTAATAGATGAGCTTGCAGATTTAATGCTAGTTGCAGCTAAAGAAGTAGAAGATTCTATAATGCGTATAACACAAATGGCTCGTGCGGCTGGTATTCATTTAATAGTTGCAACCCAAAGACCATCTACTGATGTTATTACCGGTGTTGTTAAGGCTAATATTCCTTCAAGAATAGCGTTTACCGTATCTTCATCAATCGACTCTAGAACTATTTTAGATATGACTGGTGCGGAAAAATTAATAGGTAAAGGTGATATGTTATTCTTACCTATGGGAGAAGGTACACCAACTAGAATACAAGGTTCATTTGTATCAGAAGAAGAAGTTCAAAAAGTTGTTGATTACACTATAAAACAACAAAAAGCTAAATATGATGAAACTTTTACAAACTTATCTTCAGCACCATCTGGTTCATCATCAGCTTCTTATGACTCTAAAGATGATCAATATGATGATCCTTTATACAACGAAATAGTTGATTTTGTAATTAAAAGTGGAAAAACAAGTGCTTCACTATTGCAAAGAAAATATCGTCTAGGATATAATAGGGCAGCTAGAATGATTGATTTACTTGAAGAAAGAGGAATAGTAGGACCACCTAATGGTTCTAAACCTAGAGAAGTATTAGTTAAATATGGAGAAAATGATGAAGAAGAACAGCAAGACTAACTGTTCTTCTTTTTTTCTAAACTATTTAAATTTATTAAGATTATATTTATAGTTAAATGGATATTAGAAA
>CALZLL010000059.1 GCA_945788325.1 uncultured Clostridium sp. | reverse complement strand
AGCTTTTAGAAATTCTAAAAACTCATTTAAATTAATTATCTCTTAAAGTTGCTGGGACTTTTTCAGTAACTTCTTTTATTATCTTATTAAAGCTTTCCATAACTTCTTCTTCCGTAAGTGTTCTATCAGGTGCTGCAAAGGTCAATGAATACGCAATTTGTTTTTTATCCTCATCTATTTTATCACCAGTATAAATATCAAATACATCAATACAAGTCAATAGTCTTCCACCTGCTTTTTTAATTTCTTTTTCTACTTCTAAAGAAGAAATTTCTTTATCAACAATGAAAGCAACGTCTTTTCTTATCTCAGGATATTTAGCTCCTTCTTTAAACTTAAGTGGTTTAACTGGTTTATTTATCTTGTTCATTGATATTTCAAATACATAAACCTCATCTTTACATACACTTGGGTGAACTCTTCCTATTACACCTACCTCTTCTTTATCTAAATATATTTTAGCACTCATTCCTGGATGAAAATATTCATTAGATAATCTTTCGTAGGAATATCTGTTTTTTAATCCTACGTAATCAAGTAAGTTTTCTAATATTCCCTTTATTAAATAATAATCAACGTTTACGTTCGTACTAGACCAAGAGTTAGCAACAAATTTTCCACTCATAAGTACTGCTATTTTAGTTTCTTCTTCGTACTTGCCATAATATGTATTACTTATTTCGTAAAGATTTATATCTTGTATGTTTCTTTTTTTATTATAATAATATGTTTCTAATAAAGATGGCAAAAGGGTTGTTCTAATAACTGATTTATCCGCACTCATTGGATTTGGAAGCGTAATTTGATCTTTATTTTCATAATTAAACTTTTCTGCTAAAGATGGTGAAACTAAGGTATAACTTTTACTTTCGTTTAAACCAAGAGTTCTTAAACGTTTAGAAATACTTTTTCTATAACCTATGTTTCCTTTATATTCACCTTTCTTTTGAGTTTGAACAGGAAGTGTTCCAACTAAGTTATGATATCCATAAAGGCAACCTATTTCCTCTGCTATATCAGCAGCGTTACATTCGATATCAAGCCTTCTAGGTGGAACAGTGATAGTAAATAAACCATCTTTAAAATCATAATCAAATCCTAACCTACCAAGTTCTATTTTCATATCATCATCAGATATTTCAACTCCTAGAATATCATTTATTTCTTTTGAGGTAACTTCTATTATTTTAGGTGTTTTATCAACCTTATCATACACTGTCATTCCTTTTAAAACCTTACCTCCTGCATACTCTTGAAGTAAGTATGCAGCTTCATTTATGGCAGCATAAGTGTATTCATAATTTAATCCTTTTCCATATCTTACTGATGCTTCACTTCTTAAGTCATGTTTAGCTGATGTATTTCTAATGTTTACAGCATCAAATATAGCACTTTCAATTAATATGTTTGTTGTGGTATCTTCAACTTCAGTGTTTTCTCCACCCATAACACCTGCTAAACATACCGGTTTATTACCATCAGTTATAACTATATCATTACTTGATAACGTTCTTGTTTTACCATCTAAGGTCGTTAACTCTTCGTTTTCATTAGCAAGTCTTACAACGATTTTATCACCTAGTGAATCTTTATCGAAGAAATGCAAAGGTTGTCCATATTCAAGCATAACGTAGTTTGATATATCAACAACGTTATTAATTGATCTCATACCAGCTGATTGTAGTCTTTTCTTTATAAAGTCTGGAGATGGGCCTACTTTTACACCAGTTACCATTTTTGCCGTGTATAATGGGCATTTATCTGTATCAACTTCCAAAGAGAAATGTTTATTTACATCATCATCTATTTCTTTTATGTTAGTTTCTGGTAACTTTACTTTTTTATTTAATATAGCTGCTACTATGTAAGCAAAACCAATATGGTAATAACAATCATTATTATGATGCTTATGAATGTCTAATTCTAAAAGAGTATCATCTAGTCCTAGGTATTTCAAAGGATCTTCTCCTACAATTGCATCAGACCCTAACTCAGTAATTCCTTTAGCATAAGTTTCTTCTGTTTTTTCTTCTAAACCTAGTTCAAATAAAGCACAAATCATTCCGTTTGATTCTACACCTCTTATCGCACTTTTCTTAATCTCAAAGTTACCAGGTAAAACAGCTCCAGGCTTAGCAACAATTACCTTTAAACCAGTTCTTACGTTTGAAGCACCACACACTATTTGTGTTGTTTTGCTACCTATGTTTACCTCACAAACATTTAAATGATCACTATCTGGATGCTTTTCTACTTTTAGGATTTCTCCTATTACTAAATTATCTATCTTATTTGATATTACTTGTTCAATATTAACACCAAACTTAGTTATCTTATCAGTTAATTCATTAATATCTTCATTTTTAATATCAACATACTCTCCTACCCAATTTAAACTAATCATTATTTTTCCTCCTTTCTATCGAAAGTTTTTGTTTCTCTTAAATCCGTGTTATAAAACGTTCTTATATCATTAATACCATATTTTAACATTGCAATTCTTTCTAATCCAAAACCAAAAGCAAAACCATGCCACTTTTTAGGATCATAACCACACATTTTAAGTACGTTTGGATGAACTACGCCAGCACCACTTATTGTTATCCATCCAGTATTTTTACATATTGGACAACCTTTTCCTTTACAGTTAAAACATGATATATCTGTTTCAACAGAAGGTTCAGTAAATGGATAATAACTTGGTCTAAATCTAGTTGTTACATCATCACCAAATAGATGCTTAGCGGCTACGTCAAAAGTACCTTTTAAATCTGCTAAAGAAACGTTTTTATCAATTAATAATCCTTCTATTTGCATGAATTGATGAGAATGAGTTGCATCATCATCATCTCTTCTATACGTTTTACCAGGACATACTATTCTAATTGGTTCTTCTCCTTTAGCTTTTAACATGGTTCTAGCTTGAACCGGTGAAGTATGACTTCTTAATAATATTTTATCTCCTTCTAAATAGAAAGTATCTTGAGAGTCCCTTGCTGGATGTCCCTTTGGTAAATTAAGAAGCTCAAAATTATATAAATCTTCTTCTATTTCTGGACCTTCAACAACGTCATATCCCATTGACATAAATAATTCTTCCATGTCTTCTACTACTTTTTCTAAAATGTTAGGTGCCCCAACAGAAACCTTAGTTGCTGGAAGAGTTATGTCTATTTTTTCACTTTCTAATTTCTCGTTTAATAGTTTTTTTTCTATTTCTTCTTTTTTAGTATCTAAATCATTAGTAACAAAATTTCTTACTTCGTTAACAAGCATTCCAAATTCTTTTTTTTGGTCATTAGGAACATCTTTCATCATCTTTGATAATTCTGTTACTAATCCTTGCTTCCCCAAATATTTAACCCTTAAATCATTTAATGATTTAACATCAGTAACACTTGATGCTTCTTTACTGTAAGAATTTTTAATATCATTTACTTTCTCAATCATTTTTTATTCCTCCTAAATAAAAAAATCTATAAAGACAAGGGCGAAAACAATTTCCGTGGTACCACCTTGCTTCATAGATTTCTATGCACTTTATTTCTTGTAACG
>CALZLL010000058.1 GCA_945788325.1 uncultured Clostridium sp. | reverse complement strand
ACTAAATTTATTTCTAGTGTTTGTGATACAATAAAACCATACGTTAAAGATAAACATATAGTAATAGCATCTAAAGGAATAGAACAAGATACATATTCTTTTGCAAGTAACATTGTTAAAACTAAATTAAAAACTAAGAAATTATGTACGATATCAGGCCCATCTTTTGCTAAGGATATGGCACAAGATGAATTAGTTGGATTATCACTTGCAACCACTAATAATAAAACTAAAGAGGCGGTAATAAGTGCATTATCTAGCGATACTTTAAAAATAAGACCTACTAATGATTTTATAGGAGTAGAACTTTGCGGTACATTAAAAAACGTTATAGCAGTTACTTCGGGTATGTTAGATGGAATGAACGTATCAGAATCTACTAAGGCAATGTTTTTAACTGAGAGTATAAATGATGCTAGAAAGTTAATTAAAAAACTAGGTGGTAATGAAAAAACAATTATGTCATTCGCTGGCTTTGGAGATATACTTTTATCGTGCACTTCTTCATCTTCAAGAAATTATTCATTTGGTAAGTTGCTAGGTAGTGGTGCATCTAAAAAAGAATTAGATGAATATCTAGAAAATAACACCGTAGAAGGTGTATATACCTTAAAGTCAATTTATGGTCTTATAAAAAGTAAAAGAGTTAAGATGCCATTTATAGATTTTGTTTATGACGTTGTGTTTGGATATCGTAAATCAAAAGATATCTTACCTTTTTTAAAAGAAAAAGAATAGTTAATAAAAATCACTAATTTAAAGTGATTTTTTTTCTTTTTGTAAGGCTTTGTCGAAAGCCTTTTTTTAATTAATTAATAGTGATTAAATGATAGTACTAGGAGGAATTAAGTTGCTAAAAGTATTAATGGAATTTAGAAAGGGAATACTCTTTGTAAGATTATATGGAATACTTGATTCATCAACGATAAAGATATTTGATGATGAAGTTAAGGAGGTGATTATAGAGTCGGGGATAAAATATGTTGTATTAAACGTTGAAAACTTAAAAAAGATAAGTGAAGAAGGTGTTAAAGATATAAGACATCTAAAAAAAATATTAAAGAAAACTAAAGGAGAATTTTTCTTGTTTGGAGGAGAAATAAAAGAATTAAAGTCACTTGTTAATTTAGAAAATGAACTAAAGGTGTTTGAAAGGGTTGTGATATAGTGACTAGTACTACTTGTGAACTAGATGAAATAATTAAACAAAATAGTAATTTAGTATATAGTGTATGTTCTAAATATCAAAATTATTGTGATAAAGAGGACTTATACCAAGAAGGTAAACTAGGTTTAATAGATGCATATGAAAATTTTGATAAGACAAAGAATGTTAAATTTTCAACTTATGCTTTTCCATACGTAATAGGTAAAGTTAGTAATTATGTAAGAGAAAATAAAAACATAAAAATAAGCAGAGATCTAATAAGATTAGGAAGAAAGATTAACGAGTACATTGAAAAACATAAACAGGTAAGGGGTTATGCACCATCAATAAAAGATATTGCGCTTATGTTAGAAGTAAAGGAAGAAAAGATAATTAGTGCGCTAGAAGCATGCGTTTGTCAAAAAAGTTTAGATGAGGAATTAAACGATGATGGTAGGACAATAACCTTACTTGATGTAACTCCTTCTAAAGAAAAAATAAGTAATGAGCAAATGCTTGATTTAAAAGAAGCTTTTAAATATTTAAGTGATGAAGAAAAAGAATTAATTATAAATAGATATTTTAATGATTTAACACAAAGTGAAGTAGCTGAAATAATGGGTGTTAATCAAGTATATGTATCTAGGATGGAGAAAAAAGTTTTAACAAAAATGAAAAATAAAATGGTAGTAAACAGTTAAAGAATGATGGGTTAACCATTATTCTTTTTTTATTAAGTATAAAAATTTTATTTTTAATTCATATTAATATTGGTGATTGAAATGAATAAAGAAAGGTATAAAGAAATAACCAGTAAAATAGTTCCTCAAGAAGATAAAGTAAAAAATGGAATAGTTGCTTTTTTGGTAGGTGGTTTTATAGGACTATTAGGTGAGATAATAGTATTTGTATTAGAAAATAATTTTAACGTTGCTCATAAAGATGCAACTTCAATAATGATTGTAACGTTAATTTTTATTGCATCACTATGTACCGCACTTGGCTTTTTTGATGATTTAGTATCAAAAGCAAAAGCTGGATTAATAGTTCCAATAACTGGATTTGCACACGCTATGACAAGTGCCATGCTTGATTATAAAAAAGAAGGTTTAGTAACTGGCATTGGTGCAAATGCTTTTAAGCTTACTGGTAGTGTAATTTTATATGGAGTAGTATCAGCCTATATATTTGGAATGGTTAGATATTTATTTTTTGGAGGGTAAAAATGACGATAAATTTTAATAACGTATACTTAAAAGAAGTATCTACCGTAGCTGGTAAAGATGAAAAAGAAGGAAACTACGGAAAATTATTTGATAAAACATATGATGATTATTATGCTTCTTGTAAAACTTTTGAGCAAGCAGAAGAAAAAATGATAAAGGATTCAGTTGACATAGTTTTAAGAAAAGCTAAGTTAAAACTTGATAACATAGATGTAATAATTGGAGCTGATTTGCTTAACCAAATAACTCCTAATGCTTATGCTTCTGTTTCTTTTAATAGACCATTTTTAGGAGTGTATAATGCTTGTGCGTCGATGTGTGAAGAAATAATAATTGGTAGTAGTTTACTTCAAAATAAAAACGTTAATAATGTTTTATGTAACGTATCTTCACATAACATGACCGCCGAAAGACAATATCGAAATCCTGTTGAATATGGCTGTCCCAAACCTAAAAGATCAACTTTTACGGTTACCGGTGCAGCTTCTAACATCTTGACTAAAGAAAAGACTTCAATTAAGGTTTCTTCTGTATCAATTGGCACCACTACTGATATGGGTACAACTGATGTTTATGACATGGGTTCTGCCATGGCGGCAGGAGCTGCAAGAACGATATATGAACACTTAAAGGATACCAACACCACGGTAGATGATTATGATCTTATTTTAACTGGTGATTTAGGTGTTTATGGAAAAGAAATTCTAAACGTTTATTTAGATGAAGTTTATGATATAGATTTAAAAGATAAACATGAAGATTCTGCGTGCATAATATATGATAGAAAAAATCAAACAAAGGTAAAAGCAGGAGGTAGTGGACCTACTTGCATTGCGCTAGTTACTTATACTGACATAATAAATAAGATGAGGGAAGGTAAGTTAAATAAAGTCTTGCTAGTAGCAACTGGAGCTTTAATGTCGCCTACCATGATTAACCAAAAATTATCTATACCAAGTATTTCTCATGCGGTATGTTTGGAGGTGGTAAGATGACGTTTTTATATTCATTTTTGTTTTGTGGTATAGTATGTTTAATAGGACAAATAATTTTAGATAACACAAAGCTTACCCCAGGACATGTAACTAGTATTTTCGTTGTTTTAGGAGCTTTTTTAGATTCTTTTGGACTTTATGATAAATTTATTAAATGGTTTGGAGCAGGTACCTTAGTACCAATTACAAGCTTTGGACATTCTTTAATTCATGGAGCTTTATCAAAAGCAGAAGATTCTGGTTTCCTTGGCCTTTTAGGTGGTATGTTTAATTTAACATCCGCTGGAATAGTATCAGCAATCGTGTTTGGATTTATACTAACAATGATATTTAAGGCTAAAGATTAAAAAAGATATTTAAGACTT
>CALZLL010000057.1 GCA_945788325.1 uncultured Clostridium sp. | reverse complement strand
GGCACCACTAAAGGATAAAACAGTTTATGTGATTTAAACTGTTTTTATTATGTTTTTTTACATTATTTTTCTATTTTAGTGTTATTATATAATTAGGAGGAAATGATATGGAAAAAACAATATTAAATAAGAAAGTAAATGGTTGGTTAAACATTGATAACGATTTAAAGGATAAAATATTTAATTTTTGCAATGATTATATTGATTTTTTAAATACGTGTAAAACTGAAAGAGAAACATCTAGATACATAATAAATAAATTAGAAAATAGTGGATTTAAAAGAATTGATTCAATTGATAGTCTAAATAATGGAGATAAAGTATATTTACTAAACAGAGATAAAAGTGTTTATGCCGCAATTATTGGTAGTAAAAAAATAACTGATGGACTTAACATAGTAGGTGCACACATTGATTCACCAAGACTTGATTTAAAACCCAATCCATTATACGAAGATGCAAAACTAGCTCTTTTTAAAACACATTATTATGGTGGAATAAAAAAATATCAATGGACAACAATTCCACTTTCAATTCATGGCGTTGTAGTTAAACCAAACGGAGAAAAAATAAACATAACCATCGGAGAAGATGAATATGATCCAATATTTACAATAACTGATATATTACCTCATCTAGCTCAAGAGCAATACGAAAAAAAGATAGGTAAAGCTATTGAAGGAGAAGATTTAAACATTCTTATTGGTAGTATTCCAAATAGTGATGAATCAGTAAAAGAAAACATAATGAATATTATTAATGAAAAATACGGTATAAGTGAAATTGATTTTTATAGTTCTGAGTTAGAAGTAGTTCCTGCTTTTAAAGCTAAAAGCTTAGGTTTTGATAAATCCATGGTAGCAGCTTATGGACAAGATGATAGAGTTTGTGCTTATTCGTGTTTACAAGCTTTGTTAAATGCAAAAGAAAATAATAAAACGATGGTTGCAATATTTTCTGATAAAGAAGAAATAGGAAGCGTCGGAAACACTGGGATGAGTTCTGAAATGTTTGATTTATTTATAAGTGAAATATTAAATAAGAAAAATGAAAATGTACCAGGTGCAATTAACAAAACATATTGTAATTCCATGATGCTTTCGGCGGACGTTGGCACAGGTGTTGATCCAAATTATCAAAATGTATCAGAAAAAAACAACGCTTCGTTTATTGGCTATGGAGTTGAACTAAATAAATATACCGGTTCCCGTGGCAAGTCAGGTGCATCCGATGCTAACGCAGAATTTGTCGCTAAAGTAAGAAATATATTTGAAACAAACAATATTAAATATCAAGTATCAGAACTTGGTAAAGTAGACTTAGGTGGTGGTGGAACAATCGCTTACATACTAGCAAATAAGGGTATGGATGTAATAGATTGTGGTGTACCAGTTATATCGATGCATTCACCATATGAAGTAACAAGTAAGTATGACATATATTCTGCATATGAAGCATACAAAGCTTTCTTTGAAGAACATTAGGAGAAATTAAATATTTCTCTTTTTATTTTACATAATAATAATGGTGATAAAAATGATGGTAAGACTTGGATATGTTGCGTTATCTAAAGCTATGGAAAACGTAACAACATCTCATACAATAACGTATACTAATTACTTAAATAATAATTATTCTGTGGATAAATTAATTGATATTACTAATAACAACCTAGAAGCATTAGAAAAAATAATAACATATAACATAAAAAATAACATTCATTTTTATAGGTTAACTTCAAAACTAGTGCCACTAGCAACGCATGATAAAGTAGAATATGACTACATAACTTCACTTAAAGATAAATATAAAAAAATAGGCGAATTAATTAATAAATATAACTTAAGAATTGATACTCATCCAGACCAATATACCGTTTTAAACAGCATGAATAATAAAATTGTTAAGAATACTGTGGAAATTTTAAAATATCATTATAATATACTTGATGCTCTAAAAATAAAAAATAAAATAATTATTTTACATGTTGGTAGTGGTACTTGTGGTAAAAAAGCATCAATTACTAGATTTATAAATAATTTTAAAAAACTACCAAGTTGCATACAAAAATGTATTGCTGTGGAAAACGATGATAAAATACATAACATAATAGATGTTTTATACTTATGCAATACTTTAAATATACCAATGGTATTAGATTATCATCATTATGTGTGTAACAACAATGGTGAAAAGTTAGAAGATTACATAAAAGAGATAATGGACACTTGGACTAATATTAATCCTAAGTTTCATTTTTCATCTCCTAAAAGTAATTTAAAAAAAGAATTTAGAAGTCATCACGACTACATAAATTCTGATGATTTTATTAAATTTATTAATATGTTAAAAATATATAATAAAGATGTTGATATAATGTTAGAAGCTAAGGCTAAAGATGATGCTTTATCAAGACTGGTTAGAGAGCTAAAATACAAAACGAATTACGAGTTTATAAATGAGACTTCGTTTATTATTTAAAATATAAGACATTTAATATATTTAGTTTTTTTAAACAGAAATATAATATATTAGAAAGGAGTGTTTTATATGTATTATCCTGGGTACCCTGGATATTCTGGTTATCCTGGTGGATATGTTTATCCTGTTTATGGTAACAACGAAGGCGGATATGGAACTGGCTGGATATGGATCATAGTAATAGTATTTATTATTTTCTTCTTATTCTGGGGATTTAATTCAAATAATAACAATAATTGTCGTCACTATAACAATAATTGGAACTAAAAAAAACGAATTAGGATGTTATAATCTTAATTCGTTTTTTTATACTTTCTATAATTTTATAAATTAATATCCTTAATTTCTTCTTTAAAAAAATCAATAAATTCTTTAGCTGTTTTATTTAAAAAATTACTATCATAAGCTATACTAAACTTTGTCTTAGGTATCTCAAAAGAAATAGGCAACTCATATAGTTCTTTATTTTCTATGTATTTTTCTATACATTTTTTAAGACCCCAACCAATACCCATTCCTTGTAAAGCTAATTTAGTAGTTAATTCAGAAGAATATATTGTATATTTATTTGTTGATGTTATATTTTTTGATTTTAACATTTCTTCTAAACCATTAATATCAGAGAACCCTCTAGTAGGTAAAAGAAGCGGAAAATCAACTATTGAATCATTGTCTTTCATATAAATATCATAATACTTTTTATTACAATAAAAACAATTATCTAACTCACATATTATTTCCTCTTTAAATGTGTTATCTCTTATAAAAATAGGATACTGCATTACAACAAAATCAAGTTCATTATTTTTTAACATCATGCTCATCTCATTATTGCTGGTTGTATATACATAAAACTTAGAATTAGGATGTTTCTTACTAAATTTATCCATTATTTCGGGAAGCATAAATAGTGATATATGTGAATATATTCCAATCCTTATTATACCTGATAATTCATCTTTTCTTTCTCTTATTATTTGTTCCCCCATATTTATATTATCAAATGCACGACCAACATAATGCATTAATTTTTCACCTTCCTCAGTTAAAATAACATTTTTATTATTTCTTATAAATAACTTAGTATTTAACTGTTCTTCTAAGTCTTTTATAGCGTGACTTATTGCAGGCTGTGAAACATGCAAAAATTCCGTAGCTTTTGAGAAACTTTTGCTTATCGCTACAGCATAAAAAAATCTATATTTATTAAAATCCCCATCACTATCAAATATTCCCATAACTACTCCTTTTTT
>CALZLL010000056.1 GCA_945788325.1 uncultured Clostridium sp. | reverse complement strand
CTACAACAAAAGCAAATACAACAAAAGTTTCAACCACTGCTAAAACAACGACAACAACAACTACAACAGAACATGAATACATTTACGTTGATGAAGATTTAGAAGATATTCCTACTTTAACAGAAGAGGAATATAATAAATCTACAGCTAAGTCTAGCGCTATAGCAGTTGGTGGTTTTATGAGTCTTGTACCTCTTGCTTACGTATATAAAAAGAAAAGAAGAAAATAATTTTATGTATACACTAGAATGTAAATTCTAGTGTTTTTTTTAGGATAAAATAGTAAAGTATGATAGAATTATTATAGAAGGTGATATTATTTGTTAGTAAATAGTAATACTTTATTGCAAAATGCATTAAAAGAAGGCTATGCAATACCTGCATATAATATAAATAATTTAGAGTGGACAAGATTTATTTTAGAAGCTTGTAGTGATGATAAAAGCCCAGTTATTTTAGCAGTAACACCAAAGTCTATTGAATATTTTGGTGGTTATAAAATAGTTGTAAACACAGTTAAAAGTCTAATAGATGAACTTAATATAAAAATTCCGGTTGTTTTACATCTAGATCATGGTAAAACTATAGAACAATGTAAATTAGCTATTGATGCTGGTTTTACGTCAGTTATGCTTGATGCATCAGATAAGTCTCTTCAAGATAATATAAATGATACTAATGAAGTAGTGTCATATGCTAAAGAAAAAGAAGTAAGTGTTGAAGCTGAAATAGGTAGCATGAATAATGAAAGCAATGAGAATTTAGCTAATGCTGAAGATGCAAAAAGATTTGTCTTAGAAACAGGCATTAATTCCTTAGCGCCAGCAGTAGGTAACTTACATGGTGTATATAAAAAAGAACCATCTTTGAACTTTGATTTATTAGGAATGATATGTAAGGCTTGTAACATTCCATTAGTATTACATGGTGCATCTGGCCTTGATGAAAATAAAATTAAAACTGCTATTTTTTGCGGAATATCAAAGATAAATATTAACACTGATCTTATGTTAGCGTGGTCATCATCAGTAAGAAATTATCTAAATTATGATAAAACGGTTTATGATCCTAGAAAGATAATTAAATCTGGAGAAAATTCAGTTAAAAAAGTAATTCATCAAAAAAATAATTTATTTGGTTCTAAAAATAGGGCTTTTTAATCACTTTTTAATAAATTTATAATAAAATACTATAGATAAGAAAGGAGTAAAAAATGCACAAGATAATAATTGAGGGTAATAATAAGTTAAACGGAAAAATAAAAATTAGTGGATCTAAAAATAGTGCTGTTGCACTTGTTCCGGCGGCGGTGTTGTGTGATGAAGAAGTAACGATAGCAAATATACCTAACATATCTGATATTGATGCACTAGATGAAATATTGAAATTTTTAGGTGCTAAAGTTGATAGAAAAGGTGATTTAATAAAAATTAATTCTTCAAGCGTTGAAAATAAACTAATTCCAGAAAAAATTGCTAAAAAATTAAGGGCGTCTTACTATTTTATGGGAGCATTATTAAGTCGTTTTAAAAAGGTAGAAATGTATTTTCCAGGAGGATGTTCTATTGGTGCAAGACCAATAAATCTTCACTTAAAAGGTTTTGAAGCTTTAGGTGCTAAAGTTGAAGAAAAAGATAATTTATTTTTAATTAGTGCTGATAAATTAGTTGGAACAAAAATAAACTTAGATTTTGCATCTGTTGGTGCCACCATAAACTTAATGCTTGCGGCGGTAAAAGCTGAAGGTACAACAGTAATAACTAACGCTGCAAAGGAACCACATATTGTAAACGTAGCTACGTTTTTAAACAATATGGGAGCTAAAATAAGTGGTGCTGGAACAAGTGAAATAAAAATAATAGGTGTTGATTATTTACATTCATGCTTCCATGAAGTTGTTCCGGATTATATTGAAACCGGAACATACATGATACTAGCAAGTGTAATAGGAGAAGATATAACAATCGAAAACATAATACCTGACCATGTTGAATCTTTAATTTCTAAACTAGAAGAAGTAGGAGTTCCAATGGAAATAGGCGTTGACTCAATAAGAATAAAGGCTCCTTCTGTGTTAAAATCAACCAATATTAAAACTCAAGTATATCCAGGATTCCCAACTGATCTTCAACAACCAATGGCTACTTTATTAACTCAAACTAAAGGAAAATCAATAATTAATGAGACGATTTGGGAAAATAGATTTTTAAATTTAAGAGAACTAAATAAAATGGGTGCTACCACTGAAACGCTTACTAATTCTAAAGCTGTTATAGTAGGACCAACAAAGCTAAAAGGAAAGGTTGTAAAAGCAACGGATTTACGTGCTGGGGCTTCACTTGTTATAGCAGGTTTAATAGCAGATGGTACTACTACTATTAAAAATGCTGATTATATATTAAGAGGTTATGAAGGAATAGTTAAAAAGTTAACAAACGTAGGAGCAAAAATAAAATTAGAGGAGGAAAAGGAATAGTGGAAACAAAAAAATTGGACAAAATAAATAAAATCGAAGAAAATTTAAAAAAAGAAAAAGAAATATATAAAGATGGTGATGAAAAAAATCTAAAACGCCAAGTTATACCGGGAGATTTTTCTACAACTCACATACCTAGTAGCATGAATGCATCTGAAATAATATCAAAAAGTGGAAAATCAAAATAATAAGTACTAAAAAGTATTACTTTTAAATAAAATAGTATTGGAAAAATACTATTTTTATTTTGGAGGATAGCATGAAAAGAAGATATAAATTACTAATTGGTTTTATAATTACAGGAATAATATTAATTACAATATTTTTTATGACTCGGGATAAACAAATATATTATTTATCATTAGGAGATTCTTTAGCGGCGGGACAAACACCTAATAATACGATTGAAGAAAGCTATGGAGATTATGTTGCAGAATACTTAAAAGATAAAGAAGTTCTTGAATTTTATACAAAAAAATTTTCTAAAAGTGGATATCGAAGCATAGATTTATTAAATGATTTAAATAATAATAAAAAAATAAAAGTAGATGGTAAAGAAATAACAATAAAACATGCTTTAATAAAGGCAGATATAGTAACAGTAAGTATTGGTTCTAATGACTTGTTTTACAAACTTAACGTTGGTAATGAATTTGATATGGATGAATTTGATGATATATATACTTATGTTGATGAAGCAATAAGTGATGTTGATAAACTTTTGTATGAACTTAGAAAATCTTGTAAGGAACAAATAATGGTTTTTGGATTTTATAATCCATTTACTAATTTTTCTTCTAGCTTAGCTAATACCGTTGAACCGGTTATAGTTTATGCAAATGAAAAAATGAAAAATTTGGTAAAAAAATATGATATGACATACGTTGATATTCATGATATGTTTTTAGCAAATGATAATTATTTACCATCAAAATTAGAAATACATCCAACTAAAGATGGTTATAAAGCTATGGCCAAGAGTGTAATTAACTTAATAGATAAAAAAACACTTGCAAAATAATGCAACAATTGTTATAATATAAAAGATTTTATATCTATGACTTTAATTAAGTCATGGCGAAAGGAGCTATAGAATATGCCTAAAAAAGAAAGTATCTATAAGACTTCAACAGTTACATGTACATGTGGAGCAACTTTTGAAACAAAATCTATTAATGATAAAATTCACGTAGAAGTTTGTTCAAAATGTCATCCATATTATACCGGACAAGCAACAATGCAATCAAAGACTGGTAGAGCTGAGAAGTTTAACCAAAAATATGGTTTAAAGAGCAATGTTAGTGCAGATAAAGCTGCATAAATTAAACGTATTACTATTGACATTAAACACAAAAAAGTGTTATATTAAATAAGCTTATATTTAAGTCTTACTATTTTAGTGAGGCTTAAAAATATATTATAAATGAAACACCAGGTAGTGTGTTAAGAAAGGAGTAGAAAATATGCCTACAATAAACCA
>CALZLL010000055.1 GCA_945788325.1 uncultured Clostridium sp. | reverse complement strand
TGAAGAGAATTTATATAATGTAAATAAAACTTTAAAAGAAGAATTTTTTATTCCAAATTTTAATTATTTAGATTTATTTAGAAACATTGAATCTAAAATAGAATTTATTAAAAAAAATGAAATAAAAACAAAAAATAAAGATTTAGATTTTTTAAGCTTTATTACTGGAATTGATAAAGTTGTATTTAAAGATATGGATGAAAGTAATATAAAAAAGAATACTGATTATGAAAATTTAAATATAGTCTTAATAATAATAAAAATGCTTTCTTTGGTTTATAAAGAAGGTGGAATTAAAGCAGTTAATAAAGTTATTATGTTAAATGACTTATGTATTAATATTGATGAAAAATTTAAGTATAAAAATAATGCAAAGAAAACCGATTTATTTAATATGTTATACGGTTATGATAAAATAAAAAAAGAAAAATTAAGTGATGTTGCTTTTGTAAAAGCACTTTGTGAAATAACTGATGAAAATGGTGTGTTTAAAGATTTTACTGAACAAGAAATAATAGAAGTGTTATATAGCTACATTGTTTTATATAATAATTCTGATAAGATAATGAACGATTGTGATGAAGAATTTGTTTTTAAGGATATAAGTGAAATTGCAAATATAATTAGTAGAAGAGCAAAGGATGGAATAGATTCTTCTAAAACCATTGAAGATTTAGCAAGTGGAAAAATATCTATTAAATTTAATAATCAAAGTTTAAAACAGAAAGGAAACTTTTGATAAGTTTCTTTTTTTATAGTATAATTAATACTGGTGATATTAAATGGGATTGTTTGATAAATTAAAAAATGTTTTTAAAAAAGAAGATAAAAGTGTTAATACATATGAAAAAGGGCTTTCAAAAACAAGAAAAAGCTTTGTTAATAAACTAGCTAATCTTTCTAAAGAGTATAGTGAAATAAATGATAATTATTTTGAAGAACTTGAAGAGCTATTAATTAATGCTGACATTGGGGTTAATACCGTTATGGATTTTATGGATAAACTTCAAGAAAGGGTAAGTAAAGAAAAAATTACTAATCCAGATATGTTAACCGAAATAATAGTTGACGAATTATTTATAATCTATGTAAACGAAGATATTTTATCTAATAAGATTAATTATAATAAAGAAGGACCTACCGTTATATTATTCGTTGGGGTTAATGGTGTTGGTAAAACAACTACCATTGCTAAATTAGCTTCTAAGTTTAAAAAAGAAGGAAAAAAAGTGCTTTTAGTAGCAGCGGATACCTTTAGAGCAGGAGCAGTTGAACAGTTAGATACCTGGGGAAAAAAGATAGGTTGTAACGTAGTTAAAGATGAGAATACATCTGATCCGGCTAGCGTTGTTTATCAAGGACTAGAGTTAGCTAAAAAAGATAAATATGACATGGTGTTAATAGATACTGCTGGTAGACTACAAAATAAAGTTAATCTAATGAAAGAATTAGAAAAAATTAATAACGTAGGTGATAAAATAGTTAATGGTGCACCTCATGAAACCTTTTTAGTAATAGATGCTACAACTGGTCAAAATGGTATAAGTCAGGCCAAGGCTTTTAAGGAAATTACTAATTTAACGGGTATTGTTCTAACTAAGTTAGATGGTACTGCAAAAGGTGGTATAGTGCTAGCTATAAAAGATGAAGTAGGACTGCCGGTAAGATATATTGGTTTAGGTGAAAAAGAAGAAGATTTACAAGATTTTGACATAGAAAAATATATATATGGATTATTTAAGGATATGATGTAACATGGAAAATAGAGATTATTTAATTATTTTGTATGATTATTATGGTGAATTATTAAGTGATGATAATAGAAAGTATTTTGAAGATTATTATTTTGATAATTTATCATTATCAGAAATAGCAGAAAATAATAATATTAGTCGTAATGCTGTTCATAAACATATAAAAAGTGCTGAAGAAAAGTTAACGTTTTATGAAGAAAAATTAAGATTATGTAAAAAAGATAAAGAGATTAAAGAAAAAATAAACAAAATAAAAGAAGAAGATTTACGTAAAAAAATGTTAGAATTACTGAATTTAATATAAAAATATTGTATTTAATAATAAAAGTGGTATAATAAAAATATAAAAAATAAGAAGGAGTTAATGATATGGCAGTTAAAAAGAAAAGTTCTAATCCAGTAGGAAGACCTAAGAAAAAATATGGTTCTGAAACACTTATGGATAATAAAAAGAGTTTTAAAATTAACAACAACAATATAGTTTTAGATAAATATGCTGATGCATTAATATTAATGGCAATAATACTTATTGTTGCGTGTGTAGTTTTATACTTTGTGATTAAATAATATCAAATTAGAAACTAGACTTGAGTCTAGTTTTTTTGTTATAATTAAACAAGGTGATAAAAATGTTTGAAAGTTTAACTGAAAAATTAGAAAATGCTATTGGTAAAATAAAAGGTTATGGAAAAATAACTGAAGATAATATCAGTGATGCAATGCGGGAGGTAAGACTTGCACTTTTAGAGGCAGATGTTAACTATAAAGTGGTAAAAGAATTTACTAATAGAGTAAAAGAAAAGGCTTTAGGAGAAGATGTACAAAAATCCATAAAGCCAGGAGATATGTTTTTAAAAATATTAAAAGACGAATTATTAGCATTATTAGGTGATGAAAGACCAGAACTTAATTTATCTTCTAATCCTAGTATTATTATGCTAGTTGGTCTTCAAGGTAGTGGTAAAACAACAACGATAGGTAAACTTGGAAATTTACTAAGAAAAAAGAAAAGTAAAAAGCCACTATTTATAGCAGGGGATGTATATAGACCTGCTGCTATTGATCAATTAAAACAATTAGGTAAAGAACTTAATATAGAAGTATATGATGAGGGTAAAGGTAATCCTGTTTCAATAGCGCAAAATGGTATTAATTATGCAAAAGATAATGGATATGATTTAGTATTAATTGATACCGCTGGAAGACTACACGTTGATGAAGAATTAATGGATGAACTAAAAAGTATTAATGAAACAGTAAAGCCAAACGAAATAATACTTGTTATAGATGCTATGATAGGACAAGACGCAATAAACGTAATAAATGGATTTAATGATGCCCTTCCTCTTACCGCTACGATATTAACCAAGATGGATGGTGATACCAAAGGTGGTGTTGCATTATCTGCAAGACATTTAACTGGAGTTCCTATTAAATATATTGGTACTTCTGAAAAATTAGATGGACTAACTGAATTTGATTCAGAGCGAATGGTATCTAGAATACTAGGTAATGGTGATATCATGTCCATCATCGAAAAGGCGGAAGAAGTAATTGATGAAAAAGAAGCAATGAGTACTGCTAAAAAAATACAAGCTGGTAAGATGGATTTAGAAGACTTTTTATCTCAACTTAAACAAATTAAAAAGTTAGGTCCACTAGAAAACTTAATTAAATTACTTCCTGGTGCAAGAAAGATGGGACTTAATAACATATCAATTGATCCTAAACAGTTCGCTAGACTAGAAGCTATTATATCTTCTATGACGATAAAAGAAAGAAAACATCCGGAAATAATAAAAGCATCTAGAAAACAAAGAATAGCAAATGGTAGTGGAACGTCTGTTCAAGAAGTAAATAAACTTCTTACTCAGTTTGAACAAATGCAAAAGATGATGAAAATGATGAAAAATGGTAATTTTAAAATGCCATTTTAATTGGAGTTTTTATGAAAAAGAAAATATTAGAAATTAAAAACCTAACAAAATATTATGGTAAGGTTTTAGGAGTAAGAGATTTAACAATTAGTTTAGAAGAAGGTGAGATATTTGGCTTTATCGGTCCTAATGGAGCTGGTAAATCAACTACCATTCGCTCGTGTTTAAACCTTATTAATAAAACAAGTGGAACTGTTTTATTTGAGAGTAAAGAACTTAAAAAAGATGATGTATATTTAAAGGAACTAATTGGTTATTTACCTAGTGAAATTAATTTATATGAAGATTTAACCGTAA
>CALZLL010000054.1 GCA_945788325.1 uncultured Clostridium sp. | reverse complement strand
CTTCATATATCATGTTTTTTATTTCTGTTTTAGTTTCTAATTCATACATATAACATCACCTCATATGTATTATTAGACATAATATATATAATCCCCCTAAAAATATATAAAAAAGAAGAACTAATTGTTCTCCTTATTTCTAGCATAATTAAATAGGTACTGTATTGCTATACCACTATATTTTCCATAAGTATTAATAGCAAAAGTTCTTATGTTCTTTTCACCTTCTATTTCATAATCTTTCTTCATTATCTTCTTTACCCATGTATCAATCGGAAATACATCATATTTTTGATATGCAAATAAAAGAATGCAAGATGCTACCTTTGGACCAATACCTATATTTTCCATTAATTTAGTTAAAGCATCATTGGTGTTAAGATCATAAAACTCTTTTAAATCAATTTCATTATTATTAAGTTTATCAACCATGCTTTTCAAATATTTATCCCTAAATCCAACTTTGCAATTTCTAAAATCTTCTTTCTTTACATCTTTTAAATCCTTATACTGTGGAAAAAGATAATATTCTTTATCATTAAACATAACTTTTTTTCCATAAGCTTTAGCTATGTTATTTAAAGCATTCGCTATTTGAGGAACACCATTATTAGCGGATATTATGTATGCCATAATGGTTTCGAATGGATCTTGCTTTATCATCATAAGACCATCTGAAAAATCAACCGCTGGTATAATTTTTTCGTCAGCGTTTTTTAAATAATTATTCATAAAATCATAATCGTTATCCAAATCAAAATACTCTTTTACTATAAATTCTAAATTTTCTTCATTACTTGATGAAACACATAAATATTTTCCATCCATAAAAACATTGATAACCCTATCTTTTAAAACAACATCATAACTTCCATCGTCCATAGGGAAAAATCTAAATATTTGTCCACAAGTTATAGTATCATCTAATTTAAATGGTTTTTCTATCTTTATTTTTATCATTACTACCATACTCCTTGTTCATTATCATACTTGATATTATAAGTATTATCGTTCCTAATATTATACTTGCTATAACATCAGTCAAATAATGTGCACCAAAATATATTCTACTTAATCCTGTTAAAATAATCATTATAGTAGCTAAAGCTATTAATTGTTTTTTATACTTACCATGATAACGTTTATTTATTAGTAAAATAAGTGTTCCATATAAAAGCATTGCAGATATCGTATGACCTGACGGGTACGAAAAACCACCTTGTTTAATCCATTTCCATGATGGTCTAATTCTTTTTATAATATGTTTTAAAACTTGCATCAAAATAACACCAACTGATACGTTTGCAATAACGTATTTAAAATCTGAAAAACGTTTTTTTCTAATAAATATTATTGCTGTTAAAATAGTTAAAACAAGTATTCCAATGGTTGATGCCATGCTGGTTATAACATATAAAGTTTTAGTAATTGCACTATTTTCAAGTTTAATAACATTATTAAAAAATAATTCATCAATCATATCTAATTTTCCACCTACAACAAAAAAAGTAAGTAAGATAAACATGATTAAAAGTATTGCTATAAAATAATATTCTTTTTTTATTCTTTTCAAATTTAATCATCCTTTTCATTTTTTTGTAATTTGCGTAAGCTTTTTCTCATGCTAGAATTAACTTTCTTTTGTATATCATCATTTAAATCTGAAAATACACCAAGGTTATTAGTACCTTGCATTTTATCAGTTCTTATTCTAACCTGAATATCAGCATCTTTATATTTAATGTTGGTATTAAGTGATCTATAACCATTTTCTTTTGGTAAAGCTATAAAATCTTCTAATTTACCAACTACTGGCATACCTAATTCATGAACAACACCAAGTGCTTGATAACACATAATTGGATTAGTTAAAACCATTTTAATAGCTAGTAAATCATCTATTTCATTTATGTTTTTACCATTTTCTAATTCTTCATATATTGCTCCTATGTTTTTAACCCTTGTAGAATAATCCATAGCAATACCAGATTTGCTTAAAACATCTTGAACTTCATCTCCAAGTTCATCACAAATACTTAAATATTTATTTTTTAATCTATTTCTTTTTTTCTCATATTTTAAGAATAAATCATTATTTAAATAATATAAACTCAAATCCTGTAATTCATCTTTAAGCTGATATATTCCTAAAATTTTTGTTATAGGTACGTAAAAATCCTTTGTTTCATTTGATATTTCTATTTGTTTACTTGGTTTTAAGAATTCCAAGGTATACATGTTATGAAGTCTATCAGCAACCTTTATCGCTATTGATCTAACATCTTTATCAACGCTTTTTATTATTTTTTCATGGGTAGCGGCATTTACATCTTTACCAATTTTAGTAACCCCATCAACAAGCGTAGTAATTGTTGTTCCAAAATCATTTTCACATTCTTTTAACGTATAAGAGGTATCTTCTACCGTATCATGAAGTAATGCCGATGCAACTGTCATACCATCTAAACCATAACCTGCCAAAATACTTGATACTGCTATTGGATGCGTTATATAGGCTTCCCCACTTTTTCTTGGTTTACTATCTTTATGTAATTCAATAGCTTTATATAAAGCTTTATAAATAATTCTAACATCATCTTCATTAAACTGTTTACAACTAGGTATTAATTTTAAGTAATCATTTTTATTAGTTATGAATTGATTTCCTAATTTTTCAAAATGATTTTTTACATCACTCATAATATTACCCCCTATACCACAAAATTTCTTATATATATGATACTACAAAGATAAAAAAAAAGCACTATTTCTAGCGCTCTTTTATTAAATCTTCAAAAATTCTTAATGATAATTTTATAGCATCATGTTTTAGTCCTTTATCCCTAAGTTTAATAAAATCATCTTTAATTATTTTAACGTTCATATTATTTATGTTTTCTTTATCAATAATTACTGGATCTTTTTCTTCCTCTCGTTGATATTTTTCAATAAACTTTTTAGGTATCTTTCCATCATTTATAATAACTGTATCAATTTTTCTTTTACCCAAATGATTATTTAAAACTTTTAAGTGATCAGAAACAGTAAAGTTATCTGTTTCACCTGGCTGCGTAAACATATTACATACATAAAGTATTTTACCTTTAGATTCATCTATTGCTTTTATAACATCATCACATACTAAATTACATGTTATGCTAGTGTATAAACTACCCATGCTAAGAATTATCATATCAGCATTTTTTATAGATTCTATAACTTCTGGATTAACAGTTGGATCTTCTTTATAAAAAACATCTTTTACTTTTTTATCCGATTTAGTAATATTATGTTCACCTTCTATTATACTATCATCTTCCATTTTACCCATTAGTATGCAATTATCTTCGGTTAAAGGTAAAACCTTACCTTTTAAGTTAAGCACATTGGATAAAGATTTTAATCCATCAGACATATTACCAGTAATATTACAAAGCGCTGCAAGAAGTAAATTACCTACCGCATGGCCATTTAAATCATTATTAGTTTCAAAACGATAATTAAGAAGCTTTTCAAATAATGGTTCAGTTTCTGATAACGCCGATAAAACTTGTCTTAAATCACCAACTGCCGGGATATCAAATACTTCTCTTAATCTTCCTGTTGACCTTCCATCATCACTTACTGATACAACAACTGATATATCAACTGGAAATTCTTTTAATCCTCTAACTAACGTGGAAGTTCCAGTTCCTCCACCTAATATAACTACTTTTTTACTCATGTATTTCACCTCTTAAATATGGATTATTTTCTAATTCATCTTTTAACGTTGTATGATTTCCATGACCTGGATATAACGTTATGTTAAAATCATATTTTTTTATCAATTTAAGTGACTCTAACATTTTATTAAAGTCTCCACCAGATAAATCACATCTTCCTATCGTTCCTTTGAAAATAAAATCACCAACAAACATTACTTTATCATCTTTAAAATAATATGTTACAGCATCTTCTTTATGTCCTGGTGTATATATTATTTCAAACCTAAATGGTTCTACTTCTTGAATTTTTTTACTATTATAATCTATTACTGGACAACGATAAAACTCTTTTACTTCTTCTAAAGCACCCACATGATCAAAATGATAATGAGT
>CALZLL010000053.1 GCA_945788325.1 uncultured Clostridium sp. | reverse complement strand
TTTCCGTGGTACCACCTTGCTTCATAGATTTCTATGCACTTTATTTCTTGTAACGTAAGAATTACGTGATAACTTTAGGTTATCCAGCTCCAAAGTGAATTCATAAGCTATTACTATTAGTTTCCACCAACCACTAACTCTCTATTAGCTTTTTACTTATTACTACTCTTTTTCTTGGCCTTTAACTATCAGCTATTGTAACATAAAATAAGAAGTTAAGCAAGTTACTTAACTTCTTTTATTTTACTTACATTTCCAACACTATCAACAACTCTTATATATTTATATTCGAAGTCTTTCTTTCTTAAAATTATACTTTTACCAGAAAATTCTTCTTCATCCCAGCTTATTTTATCATTAGAATATTGAATAGTAAATAACTTTATGTTATCACTTGCATTAATGATTATATCACTACCATCTTTATCATAATTTAATAAAGGATTTTCTTTATCTATTTTTACTTTTGTTTCATATGCATAACTACTATATCCTTTTTCATTAGTTACTTTTATGTATAATACTTTATTCATCGTTTTAGTAAATATAATTTTCGCATTAATTTCCTTATTATTAATTTTTTCTTTTACTTCTTTCCAATTTTTTAAATCATAAGAATATTCTACCTTGTTTATATTATATTTACTACTTGCATTAATTGTTATAGCAACGTCAGTATTAACAAATTGTTCACCACTAGAATTAACAACAAAATTTATAATTGGTAAATCACTAGGATTTGCTTCAACAACAGATGCTGTTAATCCGTCTATGCTTCCTTTTATTTTGCTTGTAGTACCACTTTTAAACATAAAATAACTAATAAAAATTATTATTAACAAAACAACTATAAAAATTAAAATATTTTTTTTATCTTTTTGCATATTTTATTCTCCTAATTCTATAAACATTATACAAGTTATCATCAAAAAAAACAATAACTTTAATTGGTTATTGTTTATATACTCATTAATTCTTCTTCTTTAATTTTTAACTTTTCATCAATTATCTTATTGTACTTATTTATTAATTCCTGAACTTTTTCTTGTGATCTTTTTTGATCATCTTCAGGAATTTCTAATCTTTTTATATCATTATTAGCATCTTGTCTTATATTTCTAAGAGCTATTTTAGCTTCCTCAGATAAAGTTTTTGCTTCTTTAACATATTCCTTTCTTCTTTCTTCTGTAAGTTCTGGAATAATAAGTGTTACTGTTTCACCATTATTATTAGGAGTAAGCCCTAAATCAGCTTCAAAAATAGCTTTTTCTATTGCACCAATTGAACTCCTATCAAAAGGTTTAATAACTAATTTTCTAGCTTCTGGAACCGATACTGTTGCAAGCTGTATTAAAGGAGTTGGAGCTCCATAATACTCTACTTCAACTTTATCTAGTATTCTTGGATTAGCACGTCCTGCACGTACATTTAAGAATCTATTTTCCATTACTTCTATAGCTTTTTGCATCTTATCTTCTGCTTCTAATAAAATTTCGTCTGTCATCATATCCCTCTTTCATAAATATATTATATAATAAAAAAAGACTTTATTACAAGTCCTTTTTATTTACTTATATATTTAGTAAAAAATTATTCATTAATTTCAGTGGTTGTTGTTTGTTTTATTAACATTTTATTTATTAAACTTGCAAAGTTTTGTTTTAAATTACTTTTTTCATCATCAGTCATAAGTTCTTCTGAATCAGAATTAATTATTCCAATATAAATTCCAACAATAGTTCCTTGGTTAACAAATATTATGGTTGGTGCTTGCACCCTTTTGTTTCCTTCATCATCAGTTTTTATATAATCAGATAATATTTTTACAAGTTCTTGATATTCTAAAGTATTATTATCCCTAATATCTTTAAAGTTATAATACAAGATTTCTTTTATTTCTTTTTCTTTAGCTACATCATTTAAAATAGGTGTAACTTCTTTACATAAAGCACAAGTAGGAAAACCCAAATATATTATTCCGGTTCCTTTTTTTATGGTATCAATTACGTTATCATAAGTCGAATATTCATATATGTTATCTTTTTCCACGTTTGAATACTCATCATGAAACTTAATTGCATCCGTATCATTATCATCTTTTACTTTAGTAACCTCAACCGTATTACAACCAGTTAAAACTAACAAAAAAGTTAGTAATAACGCAACTAACTTTTTCATAATTATTCACCATTCATTTGAGCTGCTACTTCTTCTGCAAAATTATCTTGACGTTTTTCTAGACCTTCACCAACTTCATATCTAATAACATCAATTATTTTACCACCATTATTGCTTACGAATTTTCCAACACTAACGCTGTTATCTTTAACAAATTCTTGTTCTTCTAAACAAATTTCTTTATAGTATTTATTAATTCTTCCCATTACCATCTTCTCAGCAATATTAGCAGGTTTACCCTCAGCAATAGCTTGCTCAGTTAAAATTTTCTTTTCATGTTCTAATTGTTCTGTTGGAACTTGTTCCTTTTTAACATACTCTGGACGCATTGCTGCAGCATGCATAGAAACGTCTTTTGCAACATCTTCTGAAGCACCTTCAAGTAGTGTTAAAACAGATATTTTTCCACCCATATGAATATATGCACCAAAGTTTTCATTATCTTTCTTTTCAATTAAAGTAAATCTTCTAAAAGAAATTTTTTCTCCTATGGTTGCAGTCATGTTTGTAACATAATCATTTAATGTTCCTTCTTCACAAGGTAATGCTAATGCTTCTTCATTAGTTTTTGCATTACTATTTAAGATAGTCTCTGCAACATCATTCATAAACTTTTGAAATTTTTCATTTTTAGCAACGAAATCAGTTTCACAATTAATTTCTAATATAACAGCTTTATTACCGTTTGTTAAAACAGTAGATAATCCTTCAGCAGCAATTCTTCCTGCTTTTTTAGCTGCTTTTGCAATACCTTTTTCCCTTAACCATTCAGTTGCTTTTTTTACATCGTTGTCATTTTCTTCTAGTGCTTTTTTACAATCCATCATACCAGCACCAGAAATGTCTCTTAATTCTCTAATTAAACTTGCGTTCATATCCTTCTTCTCCTTTTATAATTAAAGATGATTTAATAAATCATCTTATTTATATAATTATTTTGTTAAAGCTTTAACTAATTCGTCTTTCTTTAATTTTGAGTAACCTTCTATTTTAGCTTCCTTTGCCATAGCTTTTAATTCAGCTACTGTTTTCTTAGCTAAATCAGTTACTTCTTCTTTTGCTTTTTTAGCTACTTTTTTTACTGTTTCTTTAGCTTCTTCTACTTTTGGTTCAGCTTCTTTTGCAGCTTTTTTCACTGCTTTTTTAACAGTTTCTTTTACTTCTTGTGCTTTTTCCTTTACTACTGGAGCACTTTCTTTTACTTTCTTCTCAACTACTTTTTTAACGTCACTAGCTAATTCTTTAACATCTTTAACTACTTCTTTTGCAGCAGCTTTAGTTTTATCTTCTTCAGTTATGTAATCTTCAACTGGTTTACCTGTTGCTTCACAAATTGCATTATTTAAAACACCAAGTACAATCTTAACAGCACGAATAGCATCATCATTACCTGGTATAACGTAATCTACTAAATCTGGATCACAGTTAGTATCTACGATACCAAATACTGGAATACCAAGCTTTCTAGCTTCTTTAATTGCATTGTATTCTTTTTTTGGATCAACTATTACCATAGCTTGTGGTAACTTTTTCATTTCTCTTAATCCACAGAAATAAGAATTTAATTTTTCATATTCCTTACGAATCTTAACAACTTCTTTTTTAGGCAACTTATCAAAAGTACCATCTTTTTCCATCTTTTCGATTTGATCTAAATAGTTAATTCTTCTTCTAATTGTTCTAAAGTTAGTAAGTGTTCCACCTAACCAACGTTTTGAAACATAATAACTATCTGATCTTTTAGCTTCTTCTTCGGTAGCTTCACTAGCTTGCTTTTTAGTTCCTACGAAGATAACCTTTCCACCATTAGCGGCAATTTCTTTTAAAGCTTCATACGCTTCTTCAATTTTCTTTACTGTTTTTTGTAAATCGATAATATAAATATCGTCTCTTGAAGTAAAGATATATTCTTTCATCTTTGGGTTCCATCTTTTAGTTTGGT
>CALZLL010000052.1 GCA_945788325.1 uncultured Clostridium sp. | reverse complement strand
CAAATGTTGCACCAACGTTTGAAAATAATGTAAATCAAGTAGAAAATATGGTTGATACATCTAATAGTCCAGTACAAAATGTTGTTCCAGGAGTAGGATTACAAGAACAACAAATTATTGAGCCAAATGTAGTGCAGCCAGCTATGATGGGTGCTGAACCAGTAGCAGAACAAATGCCAAATGTTGCGCCAACGTTTGAAAATAATGTAAATCAAGCAGAAAACATGGTTGATATATCTAATAGTCCAGTACAAAATGTTGTTCCAGAAGTTGGAGTACAGGAACAACAAAATGTGCAACCAGTAGTTGATAATAAATCAGAGACTCATACTTCATTATGGTCAAATAACAATAATAATCAATAAAAAGAGTTTAATAACTCTTTTTTAAATGCTATAATTTATTTAGGTGATAAAATGAATATAATTAGTGGTAAAAATAAGAATTTAGGGTTTCAAATAAAATTACTTAAAGATATTTTGTTACAAAATAATACTTTAAAAATTATTTTAGAAAGATTAGAATCATATGGATTAGAAAACTATTATGTAGCAGCAGGTAGTATAAATCAAACAGTGTTTAATTATTATCATGGTTATTCATTAGAAAATGAAATTGATGATTATGATATAGTTTATTTTGATAAGGATTTAAGTTATGAGAAAGAAGATAAAATAATTAAAGAAGTTTCAGAATTATTAAAAAATCTAAATGTAAAATTAGATATTAAAAATCAGGCTAGAGTTCATTTATGGTATGGAAAGAAATTTGGTCATGAAATAAAAGCTAATAAATCAGTTGAAGAAGCTATAAGTAAATGGGGTACAACCGTAACTTGTATAGGAGTTAGATTAGTAAATGATAAACTTATCACTTTTGCACCATATGGATTAAATGATTTATTTAGTTTAATTATTAGACCAAACAAAGATAATTTTATAAAAGAAGATTATAATAAAAAAACTAAAAAATGGAAAAGTAAGTGGCCTAATTTAATTATTATACCTTGGGATAATGATTAATAACGTGGTATAATATATTTGGTGGTAAAAATGAATAAAGTAATATTAGTAGATGGTAATAATTTATTATTTAGAAGTTATTATGCAACGGCATACTCCGGAAACTTTATGAAGAATTCGAAAGGTTTTCCAACAAACGCACTTTATGGTTTTGTTAACATGATTAATAAAATAATAAATGATGAAAACCCAGAATACATGCTTGTTGCATTTGATAAGGGTAAAACGTTTAGACATGATAAATATGCCGATTATAAAGCTGGAAGAATACAAATGCCTGACGAGTTAAAAATACAATTTCCAATAGCTAAAGAAATACTTACTAATTTAGGTATAAAATGGTTTGAAATTGAAAATTATGAAGCTGATGACATAATTGGTACCCTTGCTAAAATGATTGATGAGACAGATGAATATAAAGGGTTAATAGTAAGTAGTGATAAAGATCTTCTTCAGCTTATTTCGGATAAAGTTACGATGAAGATGCTAAAATCTAAAGATTATGTAATGATGACCGAAGAAACATTTTTTAATGTATATGGTCTTACTCCGGATAAAATGATAGATATAAAAGCTCTTCAAGGTGATTCTTCTGATAATATACCAGGTGTCAAAGGAATAGGTGAAAAAACGGCACTAAAATTATTGCAAGATTATGGATCTTTAGAAGGAGTTTATGATAATATTTCATACATTAAAGGGGCAACAGCTACTAAGTTAATAAATGGTCGTGAAAAGGCATTCGAAAGCAAAGATTTAGCAACAATATATAAAGAAGTTCCGTTAGGATTTGGATTAGAAGATGTTAAAATACAAAAAGGAAATATAGAAGAGTTAAAAAAAGAATATGAAAAATTAGAGTTTTATTCATTTTTAAAAAATATGAAAATTCAAAAGCCAAAAGAAAAAATAGATGTAAAAACGCTTGAAGATATAAATCAAATTGATGAATTAAAAGAACCAATATCATTTTATATAGAAACAGATAAAAATAACTATCATTTGGCTAATTTAATTGCAATGGGAATATATGATGGAGAAAATGCTTTTTATGTAAAAAAAGAACAAATAAAAGACGTTATAGAAAAAATTAATAATAAAGAAAAGTATACATATGATTTGAAGAAACATTATGTTGTTTTAAAAAAGCTAGGCGTAATACTTAATAAAGTTAGTTTTGATTCTAGTATAGCAGCTTATTTACTTAACTATAACGTTAAAGATGATATTGCTTATTTAGCTAATCAGTTTGGATTTTATATACCTTTTTTTGAGATTATTACTAAGTCAAAGAGTATAGATGAGGAAACTATAAAAAAATTAGTTGTGGAAAAGGCTAAATTTATATATGAAACTAAGCAAGAATTAGAAGACGAGATGACAAAAGAAGATTGTATGTACTTGTTTAATGAAATAGAAATGCCATTATCAATAGTTTTAGGGGATATGGAATATCAAGGAATAAGACTCGATAAGCAAGTTCTTGATAATATGAACGTAGAACTTGATGAAAGAATAAAAGAAATTTCTGAAAAAATATATGAACTAGCTGGAGAAAAATTTAATATTTCTTCTCCTAAACAGTTAGGTGAGATATTATTTGTAAAGCTACAAATAGGAAAGGGTAAAAAAACAAAAAGTGGATATTCAACAGATAAAACTATTTTGGAAAAATATTCTGATAGGCATCCAATTGTTCCGTTAGTTTTAGAACATAGAATGCTTACCAAACTTCAAAGTACATACATAGTAGGATTAGCTTCTAGTGTGTTAGATGATGGTAAGATACATACCATTTATACACAAACTTTAACTAGAACTGGAAGATTGTCTTCAATAGAACCTAACTTACAAAATATTCCAATAAGAACAACTTATGGTAAGCTTATTAGAAAAGCTTTTGTTCCGGAAGATGATTGTATACTTTTATCAAGCGATTATTCACAAATTGAGCTTCGTGTTTTTGCGCATTTTTCTAAAGTTCCAAACTTGATAGATGCGTTTAAAAACGACATGGACATTCACACTTGTACTGCTATGGATATATTTGGAGTAAGTGAAAACGAAGTTACTCCATTAATGAGAAGACAAGCTAAAGCTGTTAATTTTGGAATATTATATGGTATAAGTAGTTTTGGATTATCCGAAGACCTTAAAATTCCGGTTAAAGAAGCAAAATCTTTCATTGATAAATATTTTGAAACTTATAGTGGAACTAAAGTATATATGGATAGTGTTGTTAAAGATGCATATGAAAAAGGTTATGTTACAACAATAATGAATCGTAAAAGAAGAATAGATGAGTTACATAATACTAACTATATGATAAGACAGCAAGGGGAAAGAATGGCTCTTAATACGCCTATTCAAGGATCTAGTGCAGATATATTAAAAAAAGCTATGATTGATATATATAATGAATTTCAAAGTAAAAATATAAAAAGTAAAATGCTTCTTCAAGTTCATGATGAACTTATTTTCAATGTCTTAAAAGAAGAAGAGAGCATTGTAAAAGAAATTGTTGATAGATGTATGGATAATGCTTATAAATTAGATGTTCCATTAAAAGTTGATATAGAAACTGGCGTTAACTGGTATGATGCAAAATAATATTAAATGGGGGGGATTTTTATGCCTGAACTAGTAGAAGTAGAAACTACCAGAAGGGATTTAAGCAAAATAATAGAAGGTAGAATAATAAGAAAAGTCTCTGTTTATTTGGATAAGATGGTTTATAATAAAAAGGAAAATTTTATTAAAACTATTGAAGGTCAGAAAGTAAATAGTGTTAAAAGAAGAGGTAAATGGTTACTTTTTGAACTAGATACCAATTATCTTATAATTCACTTTAGAATGGAGGGAAGATTTTATTACTTGCCTTTGGATGCTATTAGAGACAAACATGATTATGTAATATTTTATTTTGATGATTTTTCATTACATTATAATGACCCAAGACTTTTTGGAAAAATGGAGGTTATAAGCAAAGAAGAAATTAATAAATTTTTCTTAGATAAAAAATTAGGATTAGAATATGATGATCCTAATTTAACAACTAAATATTTAAAAGAAAAATTTAAAACCCATCATACTGATATAAAAAAAATGTTACTTGATCAAAGCTTTATAACGGGAATAGGAAACATTTATGCTGATGAAATTCTTTTTGAATCAAAAATAAATCCAAAAAGTTACGCTGATAAGTTGACTAAACCTAAATTGCAAGAAATAATAGATAATACTAAAAAGGTGTTTGAGCATTCTTTAAAGTATAAAGGTACATATCCAAACATTGATGGTAAGAGGGGTACATTTGAAGAACATTTAATGGTTCATAAAAGAGAAGGGAAAAAATGTTATATTTGTGCGGCTACTAT
>CALZLL010000051.1 GCA_945788325.1 uncultured Clostridium sp. | reverse complement strand
AGCCTTGCGACCGTACTACTCAGGCGGAGTACTTAATATGTTAACTTCAGCACTGGGAAACCCCAACACTTAGTACTCATCGTTTACGGCGTGGACTACTAGGGTATCTAATCCTATTTGCTCCCCACGCTTTCGTGCCTCAGCGTCAGTAATGGCCCAGCAAACCGCCTTCGCCACTGGTGTTCCTTCTAATATCTACGCATTCCACCGCTACACTAGAAATTCCGTTTACCTCTTCCATACTCAAGCTAGCCAGTTTATGAAACGAACCGGAGTTAAGCCCCGGGCTTTAATTTCATACTTAACAAGCCGCCTACGCACCCTTTACGCCCAATAAATCCGGATAACGCTCGCTCCCTACGTATTACCGCGGCTGCTGGCACGTAGTTAGCCGGAGCTTTCTGGCATGGTACCGTCACTCCAAACTCATTTCCTAGTTTGGTCATTCTTCCCATACAACAGAGTTTTACAATCCATAGGACCTTCATCACTCACGCGGCATTGCTCGTTCAGGGTTTCCCCCATTGACGAATATTCCTAACTGCTGTCTCCCGTAGGAGTTTGGGCCGTGTCTCAGTCCCAATGTGGCCGTTCAACCTCTCAGTCCGGCTACGCATCGTCGCCTTGGTGAGCCATTACCTCACCAACTAGCTAATACGCCGCAGGCCCATCTAAGAGCGACGCTGTAAAGCGCCTTTTAATACAGAAACGAAACTGTATGTCATTCGGTATTAGCTACCGTTTCCAGTAGTTGTCCCAAACTCAAAGGTAGGTCACCCACGTGTTACTCACCCGTCCGCCACTAGGTGGAAAATCCAAATCAGGATTTGTGCAAGCACGCATCCGTCAATGGGCCACCTCGTTCGACTTGCATGTCTTAGGCATGCCGCCAGCGTTCATCCTGAGCCAGGATCAAACTCTCAAAAATATATTTTATTTTTTTATGTTTGTTATTCCTAGCTACTCAAATAATCTTGACGTTTTGCTCAGTTTTCAAAGATCATTTTCCCTTTGCTTTACAAAGGTTTTTTACGCTCTTTTTTGTCAAGCGCAATAAAAATATACCACATCCAAATGACCATGTCAACAACTTTTTTCATTTTTTTTAATTTTTTTTGTTTTTTTTGTTAAAAATGCTTTTTTTGCTTATTTTTTCTTATAAAAAAAGCTTTTTTTAATGATCATTCTTATTTAATATATGATAACAATTAATTTTTATTACTAAGTATTAACATAAATTTTTCATAATATTTTTTTACTATCTCATTGTCAAAAGGACCTTTTTTACTTTCGTATAATTTTATTAAATTTTTTAACTCTTGCTTTACAATTAAATCTATCTCATCTGGGTAGCTCATTTTTATTTTATGATATTCATATTCAGATTCATCAAGAATTTTATAACTACCATCAGGAAAACATCTTAAATCTAAATCATAATCAATATACTTTATTACCTTTCCTTCTAAGATTGTTGGACTAGCAATATTACAATAATAATATATATCGTTTTTCTTAAATTGAGTTATAACATTATACCATCTATTTTTATAATAAAATATGATGGCTGGTTCCTTGGTATACCAAACTCTACCATCTTCTTCCATTACCTTTACTTTGTCATTCCCAAGAACTATATAATCTTTTTTCACATCTAGTAAAATTGAATGTTCATAACTATTATATATATGTCCATCGTGTTTATAGCAATGAATTGTATAATTATCTCCTATTTTCATTTTTCTCATATCTTTGCCAATCTCCTATAAAAATAATATTATACTCTTTTTTATCAAAAAACAAGTTTTCAAAATAAAAAAAATTGATTTAACTTAATAGTTAATTAAAAAAACAGGCTCTTTAATAATGCCTGTTTCTAAGCTATTATACTATTTATTTGCAACAGTATTTAATGCTTTTTGCAATTGATTATCATTTTCTTCGCAAGGATTTGTTTCATAATCTTTTGATAATTCAATTTTTATAGTCGGTTCAACACCTACTTCGTTAATCCAATTTCCTTTAGGAGATAACCATTTTTGGATTGTATATTTTATCATTCCACCACTAGATAAATCCTTAGTTGTTTGTACGGTACCCTTACCATAAGTAGAAGTTCCTATTACATCTGCTCCATATGATTCTTTTAGACCTATTGCTAATATTTCTGAAGCTGAAGCACTTGATTTATCTGCTAATACTGAAATCGGATAATTTCTTGATTCGTTAGTTGTGGCAGTATATTTATAGGTGGTTTTCTTATCTGCTATTTGGTAAATAACAGTTCCTTTTGATAAAAACATATCAAGCATACTTGTTACCGAGTGCAAATATCCACCAGAGTTTCCTCTTACATCAATTACTAATCCAGAAATATTTTCTTTTTCTAAACTTTCAATGTTACTTCTAAATTGTTCATAAGTGTTATTAGCAAAGTTATTTATCATGACATAACCTATTTTTTTTCCATTAACCTCATATGTTTTAGATTCAACCGATTCAATTACAACAACTCTTTTTGTGATATCAAAAATAATTTCTTCGCCATTTCTACTTATTTTTATTTTTGCATTCTTTTTATTTTGATCTTTTATTAAAGTCACTACTTCAGTAGTACTCATACCTTTGGTACTCTTATCATTAACTTCCAAAATTATATCATTAAATTTTAGACCGGCTTCAGCCGCTGGAGAATTTTTAAATACCGAAAATACTATTACATCACCACTTTGATTTAAAGATATTTCTGCTCCTATTCCTTCGTATGATCCATTCATTAACTCATTAAAATTATCAGTCTCTGATTTATTAAAGTAGCTAGTATGTGGATCATCAAGGGAATCTAACATCCCGTTTATTGCACCTTCTATTAAAGTTTTTTTATCAACATCTTTATAATAAGTATCATTTATTAAATCATACACTTCTTCAAATTCTTTTAAAGATAAATCAAGTTTTGTAGAATTATTAGATTCAGTTTTATTGCTAGTTTTTGCCTCTTGCATTATAACAACGGTTAAAAATACTGAAACTATCATTATTAATACTGCAAATAATATTAGTTCATATACCTTAAAGTCAGTTTTTTTATTTAAAAATATATTTATTTTGTTTATACTTACTTTCTTTACATTACTTATATCTTTGTTTTCCTCTTTATTTTTAACTTTTTCTTGATTATTTACATGTTTCATTTTAACCTCCGCATAATAAAAGTATAGCACAAATACATACAAAAAAGTAACTAAAAGTTACTTTAATGTGTCTATAATTTCTTCATCATCATTAATATAAGAAGAAACACTACCGTTTGATATGGTAATTAATGCATTATTTTTTATTTTTAAGTCTTTACTTGATGTTGGGTTTAAATTATCAGTATCACCTTTTACATAATTGTTAATTACTTCGTCAATGTTTACTTTATATAATTTAACGTCGTTATTAGAAGAATCATAACTCGTTAAAGTTGAAGATAAAGATTCACTAACGTTCTTCTTTGAGAAAAATATAACCATATAAGTTTCATCTAACCTGTTAAAGGCTTTACTTGCAATTATCATGTTTTCATAGCTAGTTTCATTAGATGAACTTGTTTTACTACTTTCCGTTGTATTATTAGTTTTACTTACTTTCTTATTACCAATTTCTCCCGTCATAAAAACCGCTGTTGCAAAATATACAATGACAATTATAAGGACAACACATATAGATAATATTATTCCATTTTTTACTTCGTTTTTCATTTATAATCACCTATTATATTTTACCACAAATAAGAAACTATTCAAACATTATTTACTAACTGGCATAGCTGATATTGATTTAGCCACACTTAATAATTCACTTGATGGCATTTCACTTGAAACTAGATAATATTCTACACCATCACTAACCCAACTTACCGAAGTATCATCAACGATAGCAATTGTTCCACCAAATATATCAAGGTCACCACTTGTTGGTATAATAGACATTTCATCTTCCTTAACCGCTGTTTCTTCAACCAGCATAAATGATGTATCACCCGCAAACGTTAATATTATTCTTGAACCTTCATCTAAATCTACTGTTTTTTCTGTTTCAAGATATGTTCCACTTGGCAAGTACATCGGATATATTGCTTCATCTAATTCCTTCATTTCTTGTTTTGTTGTTTCTTCTTCATCATTTGAAGCTTCATCCCATGCATCCATATTTTCGTCTAAAACAAAATAATTACTCTTAAACTTGGCTTTTAGATCACATGATTTAAATGCAACCTTTATTCCAACATTACCATCAGAATCATATACCATAACTTTTTTAATATTTAAATTTTTATCTACTACTACTTTTTGATGTGTTAAATTAGCATTATTTTTATAATTTACTTTGCTTGTAAAAACATAATTTCCATCTTGCTTAGTCATTTTTAAATTAGCATCATTTTCCATGTCATTTATAACAGATTGTAATAGGTAACTTTGTGAATTGTTGTATGGCCATTTACTTTGAAACTTAAAGCTTTTATTCAAAGTCGGAGTTAGAACCAAGACTCTCCAAAGTTTTAAATTTTTTTATTATAGCGCCTTATTCTTTACT
>CALZLL010000050.1 GCA_945788325.1 uncultured Clostridium sp. | reverse complement strand
ATAAAGAAGATGAAATTAAAGAAAAAGCCCTTAGTAACGAAAACGTAAAAAGACATACCGAGGGTAAAGAGATAGTTAAGGTAATCGTAATAAAAAATAAAATAGTAAATGTAGTAGTAAAAGGATAGTTTAACTATTCTTTTTTGCTTGAAAAATTTATAAAATAATGATATTATAACTGCTAAAAAGAGGGATTAAAATGGAAAAGTTATCAGAAAATATATATAAATTATACTTAAGAGATAAGATAAAAAGCATAAAAAATAAATCTTTATATACGTTAACATGTACCATGATAATACAATCATTTATTGGTAATGAAAAATCTTTTAAGTTTTCTTTTATAGTAGGTTTTGTATCAGCATTATCAGGATTACTATCTAATATTTCTTGTATTATAAATAAAGAAAATTATGAAGAAAGTGTTCAAAAACTACAAAATGTAGCTAAAGAACTAACTCTTTTAGGATATGATTTAGATAATAATGCTATGCTAGATTGTACTATTTATAGTGATGGATTAGTAGAGTATTATGATAAACATGATAATAAATATTTTTTATATGAAACAGAAGAAAATGGTGAAACAAAATATTATTCTTTTATATCAGATGACATTGAAGAATGTTTAAATGATAGTGGTATGCATGAAGATATAACTAAAGTTATTAAAAGAGGGTTAAATAAAAGTAAACAAAGTAAGAATTAATCTTATTTTGTTTTATTTTGAAATAAAAAATGTTATAATATGTAATGAAGATTTATCCATAATAAAAATAGAATAGGTGATTAATTTGAATATAAATGGACTTGATATAAATTATTTAGATTTTGGAAATAAAAAAGGTGATACAATAGTTTTATTACATGGATGGGGACAAAATATCCAAATGATGCAAATGTTAGGAGAACCTTTTAAAAAAGATTATCGTATAATTGCAGTTGATTTTCCTGGTTTTGGTTTAAGTCCGGAACCTAAACAAGTTATGGATGTAAATGATTACACAATAGTTATAGAAGAATTATTAAAGAAATTAAATGTTAATGAACCAATCTTGGTTGGACATTCATTTGGTGGAAGAGTATCTGTTAAGTTTGCTTCTAGAAACAAGGTAAAAAAAGTTATACTTTTATCTCCTGCACTTAGGGGACACGATAAAAAAGGATTAAAAACAAAAATACTTAAGTTTTTGAAAACTGTTCCTGGAATTAAAAATTTAGAGGGTTGGGCTAAAAACCATATTGGTTCACGTGATTATAAAGCGGCTAGTCCAATTATGAAAGATGTTTTAGTTAAAACGGTTAACGAAGATTTATCAGATGATGCCAGAAAGATTAAAGCACCAGTGATTTTAATTTATGGTGATATGGATAGTGAAGTTCCAGAAGAAGATACAAAAGAGTACGAAAGACTTATACCTGATTGTGGACTTATTCTTTATGAGGGTTGTAGCCATTATGCATACTTGGAAAGATTAGGTCAAACAATAAACATAATAGGAAATTTTATAAAGTAAGGAAGTGGGATAAATGTTTTATATGAGTTTAATACCATTTATAATTTTATTTGTTTATGATTTAAAAAAGTCACTTCATATGGCACAACAAAATTTATATAATGATGACAAACGTTTCTTAAAATGGACAATTAAAGATATGGCTAATTTTAAAACCCCGCTTAAATGTTCTTTAGTTGTTTTAATAACATACTTAATTTTAGTTGTTTTTAAACTTGAATCTACCATAATAACTAGTATTTATTTTTCTATTGTATGTTTAATCATTCTATTAATAAAAATAAAAGAAAGTAAAAATAGTGATACAAAGATAAAATTAAAAGTTACTTCAAGGGTAAAAAGATTAATATTTACTAATTTAATACTATTAATTATACTTGGTATTGGTTTGTTTTTTATTAAGGATATAAACTTAATTTATTTAATATTATTTTTGTATGATACATTACTTAACTTTGTTATTATGTTATCAATAATGATAAATAAACCAGTAGAAAAGCTTGTTTATTTATCTTACAAAAATAAAGCAGTAAATAAACTTAATGATATGAAAAATTTGAAAGTAATAGGTATTACTGGTAGTTATGGAAAAACAAGTAGTAAAAACATTTTAAGTGATATATTAAACGTTAAATATAATGCTTTACCTAGCCCTAAGAATTTTAATACTCCTTATGGTTTAATCATAACCGTAAATAATCATTTAGATAAGTTTGATGATATCCTAATCGCTGAAATGGGTGCTTATAAAGTAGGAGAAATAAAAGAACTTTGTGATTTAGTAAAACCTAAGTATGGTATTTTAACTAAGATTGGTACAGCGCACATAGAAATATTTGGTTCACAAGAAAATATTCAAAAAGGAAAATTTGAGCTTATTGAAAGCCTTCCATCTGATGGTATTGGAGTGTTAAATGGTGATGATGAACTTCAAGTTAACTATAAGTTAAAAAATAATTGTAAAATTATATGGATAGGTATTGATAACAAAGATGTTGATGTTAGGGCAACTGATATAAAAACATCAAATAAAGGTACTACGTTTAATGTTATCTTTAAAGATGATAAGAAAAAATACCAGTTTACAACTAAATTATTAGGATATAATAATATATATAACATATTAGCATCACTTGCTTTATCAAAAGAATTTGGGCTTACGATAGAACAAATGAAAAAAGCGGTATTAGGTGTAAAAAGTGTAGAACATAGATTAGAATTAAGACCTGCTGGTAATATTACTTATATAGATGATTCTTATAACTCTAATCCAGTTGGTTCTAAGATGGCTTTGGATGTTTTAAAAGATATGCCAGGACTTAGAATTGTTATGACACCAGGGATGGTTGAGTTAGGTAATAAATCTTATGAATTAAATAAGAAATTTGGAACCTTTATGAAAGATACTTGTGATGTTGTAATATTAGTTGGAGAAAAAATTACCAAACCAATAAAAGATGGATTAAAAGAAGTTAAATTTAATAATAAAAATATATATGTTGTAAAAAGTACTAAGGAAGCTTTTACACTGGTTAAAAGTTTATCTAACACAAAGGAAACTTATTGTTTAATAGAAAATGATTTGCCAGATATATATAATGAATAGGAGTTGATAAAATTATGAAAATAAGAGTTGGAGTTTTATTTGGTGGAAAAACAACAGAACATGAAGTTAGTATAATAACAGCTGTTCAGGCCATGGGATTTTTAAATAAAGATAAATACGAAGTTATACCTATGTATTTAACTAAGGATAATGAAATGTACACTGGAGAACCATTAAAAGAAATGGATGTTTATAAAGAACCAGAACTTTTAAAACGTTATTGTAAAAATGTTGTTTGTTATAATAAGAACGGAAATTTAACATTACAAAATAAAAACGGATTGTTTAAAAAAACAGTTGCTCAAGTAGATATAGTTATACCAGCTGTTCATGGTTATAACATGGAAGATGGTAACATACAAGGAATGCTTGAAACTTATGGTGTGCCATACACGGGAAGTGATATATATGGATGCACGGTTGGGCAAGATAAGGTTTTTCAAAAACAAATTTTACAAGCTGAAGGAATACCAGTTACAAAGTATATTTGGTTTTATGATAATGAGTATTATGAAGATGAAGAAAAAATATTATCAAAGGTTAAAAAGATTGGATACCCAGTTATTGTTAAACCTGCAAGACAAGGTTCTAGTATAGGAATAGAAATAGCTAAGGATGAAGAAACTTTAAAATCAGCTATTGAAGAAGCTATTAAGTATGATGATAAGATTTTAGTAGAAGAAGTAATTAATAATATGACTGAACTTAATTGTAGTGTATTAGGGTCTAATAGTTATATGCAAACATCTAGCATTGAACAAGTTATGGGTAAGGATGAAATACTATCATTTAATGATAAATACATTGGTAATGGTGCTAAAAAAGGTGCTAAGAAAATGAGTGGTGCATCTAAAGGAATGGTTTGTGCTGATCGCGTTATTCCAGCAGATATTCCTGAAAAACTAGCAAATGATATAGCTGAAACTTCTAAAAAGGCATTTAGGGCCTTAGGTGCATCTGGCGTTGTTAGAATAGATTATTTATATGATAAAAAATCAAAAAAATATTATGTTAACGAACTTAATACTATACCTGGAAGTTTATCATTTTACTTATGGACACCTTTAAATAAGGAATATTATGAATTATTAGATGACATGATAAATATAGCAGTTAAACGCTATAAGAAAAAATTAAAGAAAACAACTATATTTGAATCAAATATATTATCAAACTTTGATGGTACTAAAGGTACTAAGGGTATGAAAGGTAAATTAAGACAAAGATAAAATAAAAAATGAAGAGTTTTATTTACTCTTCATTTTCTTTATCATTATCTTCTTTTTTTTCTACTTCTTCATAGTATTCTTTTCCATTTTCCATGGTTTTAATTTTCTTTTCTATAACTTCATCTTTGTTACAACTTTTACAGTCTTTTTTCTTATCTTTATTTTTCATTTTTTTCTTCCTTTCACTATTATAATTAACTAAAATAAAATAATTATTCATTATTTATTGACTTTGTTTTTTAGCATAATATAATATTATTAGTTGGGGTGTTTTGATGAAAGCAGTAAATTATAATGATAAAATAAGAAATTTTATATTAACAAAATT
>CALZLL010000049.1 GCA_945788325.1 uncultured Clostridium sp. | reverse complement strand
TAATATCGACCTTTCGTATAAATATAACATTTTAAATTTTATTTTAATCGTTTTAGTATTATAATTATCTTAGAGGTAAATTATGACTTATGGTGATATGTTAAATAAGCTATCTAAATCTAAGTTTAGAAATAGTTTTCATTTAAAAGAAAAAGACATTAAATATATAAGTGAAAAAGGTTATGAAAAAATAAAAGAGCACGCTTATGATTTTGTAAATAAAAGACTCGCGCCTTTTCACATACCAAATGATGGTAAACAAACTCCAATGAAAGGACACCCAGTATTTATTGCACAGCATGCCTGTGCTTGTTGTTGCCGAGGATGTCTAGAAAAATGGCATCATATACCTAAAGGAAGAAGTCTTAATAAAAAAGAAATAGATTACGTGGTTAACTTACTAATGCTGTGGATAAAAAAAGAATATGAGCATCTATAAGTTCATATTCTTTTTTATATTATCTATTTCAGTTTGCATGGCTTTTACCATTTTTTCTAACATGATAAGAGTTTGCTCATCACTACTAGTATCACTTGTGTTTACATTTCCCGTACTTTGTCCATTAGAACCCGAAAAAGTATCAGCATTATTTCTTCCAGTTTCAGTTGAGCCTACCGGTTCTAATCCCCTTTCTTGCATAACGGCACGATAAAAAGCATTAGTAGATAGAACCTGTGCAACAAGCATAAGCCAGTTACCTACCGCATTTTGCTCATTAGCAGTCATATCATCAATTAATATGTATCCTACTACAACGGCTGATAAAGAAAATAACTTAGGAGGAATATTTGGTAACATCTTTTTTCCTCCTTCTAAAAAATTATATTCATAAAATAACAAATACTTAACTAATTAAATGCCAATTCCACTTCAATGCTTTCATCTGCTATAACAACAAATAAATATATTATTCCACTTATTAAAATTAATAGTGATGCAATAGTTGATAAAAATGTTAAATCCTTTTTTCTTTTTGAATCTGAAGGTTTAATATTTTTTAAATCTTTATATGAATCTTTAAAAAAAATATATAAACTGCTACTAATAAAATAAATATTGTAGTCATTATTATTCTATAATTTTTTTGCTATCTAAGTTATTTTCTATAAAGTACTTTCTCTCATACCTATTTAATATTCAACTAGCAAAAATAATTCCAATGTAAATTAACCATATAAAATCTTCTGTTTTCAATTGTTTTAATTTTTGCTCAAGTTCTTTGTTTTCCATATTAAATTATATGATTATGATTTAAACATACTATATATTTTTACTAATTTAGCTTGCATAAATGGTGCTTTATATACTTTCTTTGGTCTTTTATCTTCTATTGCTCTTACAATTTGTACAACAATAGAATCTAATTTTTTTCTTTCAAAAGTTTTAAATATAAATTGTTCAACGGTCCTTAATTCTTTTTTTACATCTTTAAAATATTTTCCATTATCATATTTATTTTCTAAAAATACTTGATTAAAACCAGTATGATATAATCCTGGTTCAACAAGTACTACTTTTACGTTTGTATCCATTAAAAATATTTCTTCTTGAAGTGTTGTAACTATCGATGTAATACTAGCTTTAGTAGCTGAATAAACTCCTGCAAATGGGATAGGAAAATGACTTGCTAAAGAAGACATAACAACTATTCTTCCTTTATCCTTATCAACCATTTGTCTTAAAACCAGCTGAAGAAGCCTAAATGAAGAAAAAACATTTACTTCAAAATTAGTTCTTACTTCATCCATATCAGCTTCTATTATTGAACCACCTAATGCAATACCAGCATGATTATATAAGCAATCAATGTTTAAGTCTAAAACTTTTTTTCTATCTTCTTCTTTGGTTATATCAACTTTCATAACTGTTATATTTTTTGGATTACCAAGTTTTTCTTTAACCATCTTAACTTGTTTTTGTGTATGACAAGTAAGATATACCGCATGTTTTCTTTCTGCTAATGTAAGGGCGGTTAAGTAAGCTATTCCGCTAGCAGCACCTGTTATTAATATTTTCATAAAAAAATCACCATTTATATGGTGACCATTTTATTTATTTTTATTCTTAAGTAACGCTTCAAATTCTTCTAATATTTCATATATGTTTGTACAACTCATAAAACATATAGCAGCATTTTCATGCTTAAGTAATTTTTGAACCGTTTCAATTGATATTTTTTCAGCATTAGGAACGTTATTAATTATTTCATCACTTGTAACACCTGGATAATCTTCTTTTCTTTCCCTATCACAATGAATATCCATAACGTATGCTTTATCAGCGGTTTTTAAAGCATCAATAAAGTCTTTCATTAAAGCTTTGGTTCTAGAATAAGTATTAGGTAAAAATACTGCTACTATTTCTTTTTTGGGATACTTTTGTCTTGCTGATTCTATGGTTACTTTTATTTCAGTTGGATGATGCGCATAATCATCAATTGTTACTACATTACCAAAAGTATGTTCTTTAAATCTTCTTTTTGCATTTTTAAAAGATTTAAGTAAGTCATGAATATCTTCTTTTTTAACTCCTTCCATATCACAAATAGTAATACATGCAAGAGCATTTAATATCATGTGATCTCCAAATAAAGGAATATCAAAATGGCCATATAAGTTACCATCAATATAAACATCAAATGAGCTGCCATCTTTTGTTAATTTAACGTTTTTTGCTATAACATCATTATCATCATTAAATCCATAATATATGATTCTATTATTAACGTTCATTTTTCTTACGTTTAAATCATCTCCGCAGGCTACCACAATTTTTGCCTTGTTTGCAAAAGAAGAAAAAGTATCTATTATTTCATTAATATCTTTATAGCACTCTGTGTGTTCAAGCTCAATGTTAGTTACTATTGCATAGTGTGGATGATATGATAAAAAATGTCTATTAAACTCACATGATTCAAGGGTAAATAGTTCATTTTTTCTATCTGCAAAACCAGATCCATCACCAATAAAATAGTTACATCCTTTAGTATTTCCTAAAACATGAGAAATCATCGTAGAAGTAGTTGTTTTGCCATGAGTACCACTTACCCCTATTGTTTTAAATTCACTACTTAGTTTACCTAATAATTCATTATATTCAATTACTTTTAAACCAAGTTCATGGATTCTTTTTATTTCAGGATGTTCCATACTAAAAGCTTTAGAATAAGTAACTATGGTATCACTATCTAATTCATGATTAGTATCATAATATATTTTTATACCCCTTTTATCTATTCCCTCTTGAGTAAATTTATAATCTTTATAATCATCATATCCAGAAACTTCATTTCCTAAATCATAAAGTATTTCAGCAAGTGTTGCCATGCCTGATCCTTTAATTCCTATACAATAATACTTCATAGATATCACCTCTTTATTAATTATATCACTTTTTATATAAAACTTTATAGAAAAAAAGTAATAAATATGATATAATCTTTTTGTCCCTGCCGGTATGGCGGAATTGGTAGACGCGCTGGACTCAAAATCCAGTGGTAGCAATACCATGTCGGTTCGACCCCGACTACCGGTACCAAATTGATGTTAAACTCGAACATTTCGTGTTTAGATAAAAACTAATTCTCTTTTGAATTAGTTTTTTTGTACTTAACAAAAAAATAATATAATAATATAATTATATTAATGATTATGTGATAAAATAAATAATTAATAAATTTAGTTATATGAAAGGATGTGAGTTATGAATAAAAATAACATAAAAACACAAATTGTAGTAAATGATCAGAAAATTAATGTTTTAATAATTGATAACAAAGAATATATTTCTTTAACTGATTTAGCAAGATATGCTGATGATGAAGAACCTAGACTTCCAATTAGAGATTGGATGAGAAGTAAAGAAGTTATATCATATTTAGGATTATGGGAAAGTATAAATAACGAGAATTTTAAAGGGGGCGAATTCGATACCTTTAAAAATGAAGCTGGTAGTAACAAATTTAAAATGTCTCCACAAAAATGGATAAGAGAAACAAATGCTATTGGTATTATATCTAAGTCTGGTAGATATGATGGTGGGACATTTGCCCATCCTGATATTGCTTTTGAATTTGCCAGCTGGTTAAGTCCAGAATTTAAATTATATGTAATTCAAGAATTTCAAAGATTAAAGAAAAATGAAGCATATCAAAATAAGATTGATTGGCATGCTAATAGAGTTTTATCAAAAGTTAATTATGTAGTTCATACTGATGCAATTAAAAATATTATTGTTCCTACTTTAACTGATAAACAAAAGAAATTCGTTTATGCAGAAGAAGCGGATGTTTTAAATGTTGCTTTATTTGGAATGACCGCCAAAGAATGGAGAGAGAATAATACTGAATTAGCAAATAAAGGAAATATCAGAGATTATACTGATCTACTTCACTTGGTTGTTTTAAATAATTTAGAAAATATTAATGCAGAATTAATTGAAATGAAAGTACCACAAACTGAAAGACTTATTAGATTAAATAATATAGCAAGAAAACAAATGGAATTGCTAAAAGGTAATAAATCATTCAATAATTTAAAATACATAGAAAATAAAGTTAATACTAAAAATTTAATTACTAATAAATAAAATATATGTTATAATAACTAACAATTAAAAAACAAGGAGAAATTATGAAAAAAATATATTGTATAATAAAAAACTTAAATGGTGATATTTTAA
>CALZLL010000048.1 GCA_945788325.1 uncultured Clostridium sp. | reverse complement strand
CATCTTCCTTTCCTTACAATTATGTTATACCACTATTTTTAGCACTTGTCAAGTACGAGTGCTAATTATTTTAATTCTATTTTATTTTATGTAAAGTTTTTTTGTTTTATACAAAAAACAAGGATTAACTTTCCTTGTCTTCGTTTTCGTATAAAGTTTTATATACCTTACTTTTATCTAATAACTCTTTATGCGTACCACTATCACTTATTCGCCCCTTATCTACAACGTAGATAACATCTGCATCAACAATCGTAGATAAACGATGTGCAACAATTATTATGGTATGATCTTTAACTAAGTCATCAATAACTTTCTTTATGTAACTTTGAGACTGATTATCAAGCGCACTTGTTGCTTCATCAAATAATATTACCTTACTTTCTTTTGCAAGAGCCCTTGCGATAGATAACCTTTGTTTTTGACCACCAGATAGGTTAACCCCACCTTCACCAAGTTTTGTATTATATTTATTTGGTAAAGATTCAATATAATCATCTAAGTAAGCCATCTTACAATATTTCTTAATTTCTTTTAACGTAATATTAGGTTTAACTACCTTAAAATTATCCTTTATTGTTCTATTAAACAAAAATGGTTCTTGCCTTATAACTGATATGTTTCTTCTTAATGATTCCTCAGTTAAATCCTTTATATTAACATCATCTAAGTATATACCACCATCCTCGGTATCAAAGATCCTAGTAATTAAGTTAAATAACGTTGACTTCCCTTGGCCTGATCGTCCTACGATAGCTATTTTCTTACCAGTTTCAAAAACAACCGAAAGGTTTTTTAAAGTTATTTCTTCATTTGGATAATTAAAAGTTACGTTATTAAAAGTTATTTTACCAACCGGATTTTTTATATTTACCAAACCAAATTCATCATCTTTATACAAAGTATTATCTATTATTTCGTTTATTCTTCTTAAAGATACAAATAATCTTTGATACATTCTATTCATGTTTGTTAAATTATCAATTAACCAGGTAAATTTATATATGTACCAAGTCATTGCCATAAAAAATCCAATACTAGATTTTCCATAATATATTTCTATTAAGCAAGTTGCAAAAACTAAACATTCAAGAGATACCTTAACAATCCACATAATTATTGAATATATCCTATGTAAATTTATATCTTCTACGTCTTTTTTAAAAATAAGATTTCTAAGTTCATCTATTTCTTTTAATAAATTATCTTTTATACCAAGCGTTTTTATCTCTCTTATTCCTCTAATAGACTCAGTAGATAATGCTGTATAATCATCTTTTTTAGCTTTTAATTCTTTATTTATTTTCTTTATTTTAGGATTAAATATCTTAGTTACTATAAATATTATAATTAAGAAAATTATAATTTCTAGTGCTACAATCTTCGAATTAAATAAAATATAAATTAATATTAAAATACATCCAAAAGTATTTATAAGAGTCTGAATAATATTGTTAAACATGCTTGATAATGTTTCAGTGTCATAAGTTATCCTGTTAATAAGTTCTCCACTTGTTTTTTCTTCAAACGCATACGCTGGCAAATTAAGTGTTTTTTTATAAACCATTATACTTAACTTTCTAGATAAATTAGCTTCTATTTTGCTTGCAATCATGGTTCCGATGTTATCCAAAAAATTATTAAAGAAAACACCAATTAAAAAATAAATGCCAAGGAATAATAGAGCCATTTTTATGTTAAGAGCAATTATTGCCTCAATTATTTCACCATGTAACCAACCATTAGTAATTGATAAAAGAGAACTTATAAAAATACATATAAAAGCTATTAAAAGTTTCCACTTATCTTTTTTTGCAAGATTATATATATTTTTAAATTCTTTTATACTTTTCTTTTGTTCTTTTTCTTCAGTCATAGTATACCTCCTTATCTTTATTTTTTCTTTATCTAAGTTATTTACATATAAATTAAATTCTTTATATGTTAATCCAGGTTCAACCTCAAAAAACTGAGTTGTTATTCTTTTAAACCCACCTTCTGGCGCTGATTTATTTTTCTTCATGTATTCATAAGCCATCATACATTCATATATATTAACAATTTCATTTATAGCATCTTCTTCGCTTTTGTATTCGTAAACACCAATCCTATCAAAATCAGGATGTTCTAATTGAAAAACTTTTCCATCAATATAAAATAGTATAAAGCAGTGCATTCTTTCAGGTGCATCTAAATCATCAAAATTTTCATCTTCATACATTCTTGTACAAAACATTTTTGATGGAACTTTAATTTTATTCATTAACTCATGAATTAGATAAACTTGTTCTATACATGTACCAACTTTTTCGTTTAAAACACTTTCAAGTGACATGGTTCTATAAAACTGTCTAAAGCCATCCATACTTTTTACTCTTTTTTTACCATCTACTCCTAACCAACCATATTCTATATTTTCATTTAAATATTCTAAAATATCATTAGGTGTTTTTATATCATTTATCGTCATTATCCCTCCATAATTTTTTCTAAAGTTTTATTAATGCTTAAATTAGTTGTATCTATTACATTTTTACTATTTAAATATTCCTTTTTAAAATTATTTAATAATACTAAACATCTTTCATTCATTCTGCAACTTGGATCTCTTAATTTATCTCTTCTTAATAATTCTTCTTCACTTACTAATAAAACTTTAAAAATAATATTATATTCTTTAAATTTATCTTTTAATAATTCATAATCTTTTTTATTTATAATATAATTAAAGACAACATCATAACCATTTTCTAATCCATTTTGTATTAAACTTATAATATTTTTCCAAAATAATTCTAAGTGATTATTAGGTTTCCACGCTGATACATAACCAGATATAACCATGTGGTATATATCATCACCCTCTATTAAGATAGACTTATTTAATTTTTCTGCTAAAAGTTTAGATATTGTTGACTTTCCAACACCAGCTGGTCCCGTTATTAAATATAATTTGTTCATGTTTATCACCTTCCTTAGCGCAAGAAAAAAATCTTGCTTTTTTTATTTAAGCAAGATTAAATAAACATGAATACTAAAAGTTAGATGAAATTCACGTGATTAATCTTGCATATAAAATAATTGTTAGTAAATCTATATCTCATATTAATCACGCTCCTTTCTTCATTTACTGAATTAAAAATAACATATAAAAAAGTATAAGTCAACAAATTATACATAAAAAACATTCTAAATAGAACGTTTTTTTCTTTTAAATATTTTATATATTTCAACAACAATTAGTATGATAAGCGAAAATCCTAAAAGTTCTACCATGTTTATAAAAGGCACACTACTAGTTTTTAAAAAGCTTGATAAAACATCATTTTCCATAACTATTATTTGTAATATAATTGAACCTACTATTACAACTGGTATCCATAAATTTTTCTTTAAACTCATCTTAAATACAGACGTTTTTTCACTCCTACAATTAAGAACGTGAATGTTTTGCATAAATACCATAAGAGCCATTATATATCCTCTTGCAACGTTAACATCCATGCCATTTTTAAGTAGGTTATTCCATACCATAAAGACAATGATTCCCATTGTTAATCCAGATAGTAAAACTTCTATAAGTAATTCTTTATTAAATAATGAATCACTTGTTTTTCTTGGTTTTTCTTCCATTACTTTATCTTCAGTTGGTTCAAATGATAGTGCAAAGTCCTGAAGACCATCCGTTACGATGTTAAGCCATAATAATTGGATTGCAACAAGTGGCATAGGCAAGTCAAAAAATATCGATAAACAGAAAAATAATACTTCTGCAAGACCACATGATAATAACATGTATGATACTTTTCTAATGTTACTATATGCACCTCTTCCTTCTTTAACGCCGCTTACAATTGACGAAAAGCTATCATCAAGAACTATCATATCAGCCGTTTCTTTTGCAACATCGGTGCCTGAGCCCATTGCAATACCTATATTAGCGCTTTTTAAAGCAGGAGCATCATTTACTCCGTCTCCAGTTACCGCTACAAACTCACCTGTTCTTTTAAGTGATTCAACAATTTTTAACTTATCAATTGGAGTAACTCTTGAAAATATTTTCTTACATTTTACGAATCTATCAAATTCAGCTTCACCTTTTTCGCTCATCTCCTCAACATCATCGCCTGTTGCTACTTCATCATAGGAATCACACAACTTTAAATCTTTAGCTATCTTGTACGCGGTTAAAGGATGATCTCCAGTAATCATGATAACGTTTATACCAGCTTTTACGCATTCGTTTATAGAGTCTTTAACATCTTTTCTTACCGGGTCTATAAACGCAACTAAGCCCTTAAACTCCAAAGCTTCTATATCATTTTTATCATAGTCATCTTTTAATTTAAAATTATCTAATTTACCACTTGCAAGCGCTATAACACGGTATCCTTCTTTAGCTAATTCTTCGTTTTGTTTTTTTATCTTTTCCTTTTCTTCATCCGTGTTTTTACAAAAATTTAAAACAACTTCTAAAGATCCTTTAACAGAAGCATAATTATTTTTTTCTACATTATAAAAAACAGCTGAGTATTTATTTTCTGATTCATAAGGTATCATCCCTATTATTTCATAATTACTTACATTGACACATGCCTTCTTACCAAGTGCTATAAAAGCAACATCTATTGAATCACCAAAATATGTGTATCCATCTTCTTCTTTTTCAAGCCCCGCTTCGTTATTTA
>CALZLL010000047.1 GCA_945788325.1 uncultured Clostridium sp. | reverse complement strand
TCATAGATACCGTAAGGGATTTTATTCTTTATTTAAAACTTTGCAACAGAACCGTAACAAGATATATCTTAAAACAAAAAACACTAGGTCTATTTTTCCTAGCACTTACACCAGTTATAGATTTAATATTACTTATAACAACAGGTATAGACCTCATGAATGGAGCAACAGCTGCAACCCCTCATGCTATAGCTGCGGTCTATATTTCAGTATCTCTTGTCTTTGGGAAAAGCATGATAAATTGGGCAGATGATAGATTTGGATATTATGTGATGAAACAAGGACCCAAACCTTACAAACCTGTAGGATTAGCTTACTCTAAAAACTATGCTAAAAGTTGGTTGAAACATTTACTTTCTTACATTATAGGAACAGGTATTTTGCATTTGATTATTTTTTTAATTAATGATAAAAGTCGTACAGAAGCTATGGATAATGTTATTCATGTTTGGACAATTGTCATTATTATTGACTTAATCATTTGTATTTCATATTTTGTGTGGCCACCAAAAAATACGGAAAGTAAATTATGATTACAATTTTAAAAAAAGAAAATACTGACGTTTTGAACTGACCTCAATTAGTGGGAGTTGGTGCTAGTATGAAAATTAGGACGCCTTTTCGTAGAGTCTTGAATCAAATATAATGAGACTAAGGAAGGTGTCTAAAATGACAAAGTACAGTGAATCTTTTAAAGAAATGATTGTTGATTTAGCTAATAATGGGACAAAAGCGAAGGATTTAAGTAGCGAGTATGGCATTTCAGAAGCAGCCATTTATAAATGGAAAAAATTATACACGAAAGACTCTAAAACCGGTGTTAATGAAAAACAAATGCAAACCCTTAGAAAAGAAATAAAACAACTTAAACTCGAAAATGAAATACTAAGAAAGGCAGCCGCCATATTCGCTCAAGATCCACTTTAACTAAAGTCCGTTGGATTAAACGCTATTCAAAAATCTTTAATGCCAGCCATCTATGCCGCATATTAAATGTTCCAAGAAGCTTATATTATTACTGTATTAAAGAGAAATATTCTGTTAGAAATGAGAGACTCCTTCGTTTTAAAGTTTTAATCAAAGCCTTATACCATCAATATAATGGCATCTATGGTGCGCCTAAAATCCACGCTTTTTTGACACAAAAAGGCTATAATGTTTCTGTTAAGTATGTTCAAAAAATCATGCGGTTACTTGGCATTACTTCTGTTACCATTAAAAAATTCAAACACTATACTAATTCCAAAGTTAAAGGTGTCTTTAAAAATATGCTGAAAAGTATGATGCTATCTATCTTAAAGAATGCAACCATCCTAATGAAATTTGGCAAGCAGATCATACTATGTTAGATATAGAGGTTTTAAACGAAAAAAACAAACTTGAAAGACCTTGGCTAACTGTTGTCTTAGATGATTTCAGAACAAGAAAGAAATGAGAGTAAACGTCGGCAAACGCAAGGGATTAAAGTAGCGAAAGAAAAAGGAGTATACAAAGGACGACCTGTACTTTATTCACCAAATGCAAAAGATTCTCAAAAACGTTTAGTTTATTACTGAGTTATAGAAATGTTAGACAAATGTTTTTCAATTAGCAATATAGTTACGGAAGTAGATGTTACTAGACAAACTATATAGAGTATTAAAAATAATCAAATAAACTCATAATTTTAAAATTTACTACTCTATTTTGCTCAAAATAGAGATAAAACTGACAAATTTACTCTTTTGTGTTATTTTGGTATAGATTAATATAAGAGGAGGATAAAAATGATGGAAATGGTGTTTACCCTTTATAAAACAATTAAAGTTTCAGACTATCTCAAAGTTGAGGGACAAGTATGTACTTTTTTAAACAGAATACCAAAATCCAGACTTTTTACTATAATCCTTACGTAAAAAAGTAAAATATTGATTTATGTAACAAAAGTCTGATCTTAAGATTAGGTTTTTTATTTGGATAATTGAGAGGTGAAATTGATGGTTAAAGCAGTCGATTTAGCCTTCTAAAATGAGCATTTAAATTTTAGGAGGCTGTAAAATGAATCATCAAAATGAAAAAAATATAGCATCAAATGTGTTGTTAACTAGTATCTTAGGCTTGTCTGTTTTAGTGGGTTCAGTTACTGCAGATATGGTTAATCCTGTTCTCGGTGTGATTGGAAAAGAATTAGGTGGGTCTGAGGCGCAAGTTAGTTGGGTCGTAAGTGGTGTTGCCTTAGTTCTATCTATAGCAATTCCCTTTTATGGACGTTTATCTGATTTTTTAAATATTAAAAAACTCTTTACTAACGGATTTCTAATATTAACTATAGGAAGTTTAATATGTATATTCGCGCCCAATTTAATTATTTTAGTATTGGGTAGAATGTTTCAAGGAGCTGGCATGGCAGCCATACCTGTGCTATCTATTGTTATAATATCTAAAATTTATCCGCCTGGACAGAGAGGAAGAATTTTAGGTATTATTGCTGGTTGTATTGGCGTTGGCACTGCAGGAGGCCCAATATTTGGCGGCGTTGTAGGACAATTATTAGGTTGGCAATCATTATTTTGGGTCACTTTTGTTCTGGGTTTAATTATAGTTCTAGGTGTTCAAATATCAATGCCTAAAATAGAATCACCAGATAATAACAGTCATCAAAATTTTGATGTTTTAGGTGGACTATTATTAGGATTAACCGTAGGTGGTTTTTTACTTGGTATTACGCTTTCAGAAATGTATGGTTTGATTTCTATACAAACAACCACAAGTTTTTCTATATCTATGATAGCTTTAATAGTGTTAATATATCGCGTGATTAATGTTAAAAATCCTTTTATCCCTCCAGTTATATTGAAGAACCGTTTATATGTAAGCTCAATTTTCATTGTATTTCTTTCAATGTTTGCTTATGTCCCTATGCTTGTTTTTATTCCATTATTAGTTGTTGAGGTTAATGGGTTAAGTACTGGACAGGCAGGCTTAATATTACTTTCTGGTGGTGTCGCTGTTGCAATCCTTTCACCAATAGTGGGAAGATTATCTGACAAAGTGCATCCTAAAATACTATTATTAGTTGGACTAATTATTATGGGCTTATCTTCTTTATATATGAGCTTCGTAGCAGGCGCATCACCTGTATTATTATCTATCGGGAGTTTAGGGATAGGTATCGCTTTTGCATTTATTAACTCTCCAGTGAATAATGTTGCAGTACTTGCTTTACCTAAAGAACAAGTTGGTGTAGGTACGGGGTTGTTTCAAGGTGCAATGTATCTTGGGGCAGGAACAGGTGCCTCACTAATAGGGGCTTTATTGTCAATGAGACATGGGGTTAAAGCATCTTTTAATCCTTTTTATACTTTAACTGCCCCGCACTATTCTGATATATTTTTAACCATTACGTGCATCGTGTTAGTTGCTTTAATTGTTACTTTAAATATAAGTAGTAGGGATTTAAAGCAATAAAACCTTTTTATTACACAGATATACATCTGTTTTTAAATATTATTCAGAAACTAAATTGTTAATAGCAAGAACAACTAAATAATTTTAAAAAACAGGGCTTATTAACAAGCCCTGTTTTGCATTTTAGCCAAGAAAATAACCAGTTTCTGTACACTATCTAACTATCACTTTTTTCAATTCATAATATTGTATAGCATTCCATACGTTTCATTTTCTCATTTATTAAGTAAAATCATTCTAATTTAGCAAGTAAAGTCACAACGGTCTTAGAATGCGCCTCTCAAACGTCAAAATACAAAAAAGCGCCTATAAATAGGCGCTTTTTATGATTATCGTTGCAAAGCTTGCTGTTCTTTTTTTACTCTTGGTTGCTTCAAATCTGGGTTAGCTTTTGCAAAGTCTTTTAATTGTTGCTGGGTCTTTTGACTAATTTCGATTTTAACTTTGTTTAGTTGTTCCTGTATTTGTTGTTTATTTGCACCTGGCTCTTTTAACTTATCATGCAATGCTTTGTATTGATCTGATAAGGCTGGTTGTTTTTGTGTGGCTTTATTATCAAGAATCTTAGTGTTTTCCTGATATGGATTGTTCAAATCAGGTTCTACAAGTTCACTACCGTATAAGTTGTTTTGATAATAACTAAACACATTATATGATTTTTCTATGTTGACTAAATCTTCCCATGTAACATTCTTTTTACTGCTGTCGATTTTATCTTCTGGTAAATCATATAATATAAAGCTGGCTTTTATAGCGCTTTTTAAATCATTGTTATAAAGCTTTTGCATAGCTTCAACTGGGTTGTTTGCTTTAACAATTAGTTCAGATTTTGCGATTGTTTTTATAGCTTTTTCTTCCAAGGATTTTATATCAACATCACTAACAAACTTTTTACTTTGTTCTGGTTTTGTTAGTTTCTGATTAACGATTTTAATATCCTTTGGATTAAATACAACGTATTCTTTGGAATTATCATAGTATTCAACATCTAATTCTGCATAGTGAATACCCATTTCATTTAAAACAGGAATTAGTGTTTCTGCTCCACTATCGTTACCGCCTAATTGATTGTTTATGCCATTGATAATGCTTAAATCATCAGTATCATCAATAATCTTTTCAGCTATATTATAAGCAATTTTTTTGTTGCCTGCGTCCATTGCTGTTTCACTAGTTGGTTCTTCCCAATCGGACAAGATGTAGGGGTATTCTTCTTCATCAAACTGCTTCACTAACCGCTTAAGAAAAGCATAGGCTGCTTGTGTGTC
>CALZLL010000046.1 GCA_945788325.1 uncultured Clostridium sp. | reverse complement strand
TTCAAAAAAATAATAAGTGTGTTAAAATATTACTAGTCGTTGGTCCTGAGGGTGGTTTTGATCCTAAGGAAGAAGAATATTTATTAAATAATGGTTTTGTAAGTGTTTCACTTGGCAATACCGTGTTAAGAGCAGAAACCGCACCGGTTGTTGCCCTTTCCATGATTAATTATGAATTTATGAGGTGAGTAGTATGAAAAATTTATTTGCGGCTGCGTCTTATTCTTTTAATAACTTTTATAACAATTTAAATACGCAAGGGCAAATGATTTTTTCTATTATCATCTTTTTAATTGTAATTTTATGTATACTGCTTTTTATAACATATGTTTTTCAAGGTATACAATCAAAAGTTAAGATAAGTAAAATAAAAAAAGAAACGAAAAAGGTAGAAAAAGAATCTTTAAAAAAAGAAGTTCAAATAATTAATGAAGAAGCAAAAGAACCATTATATACTAATGAAAAAACTGAGATAGAAGATATTGCAAGTGCTATTTCTGATGCATTAAAGGAAGAAGCACCAATTTCTCTTACTAATTTTGAAGAAGATCAAGAGAAAACTGCTATTATTTCAATTGATGAATTAATGCAAAAAGCTAAAGAATTAGAGTTAATTGATGATGATGAAAATACAGGAATTAATTTTCTTGAGAAATATAACTTAGAACCTGCTGAGGTAGAAAGTGCTTCAAACATAGTTAGTAATACATCTAATAAAGAAGTTAAAGCATTTAAAGTATCTCAAGTTATTTCACCTATATATGGTGTAAAAAAAGAAGTTATTAATAATAATGATAAAGAAGCTTAAAACTTAAGCTTTTTATTTTTAGAGGTGATAAAAATGAAGGTAGCTATATATACTTTAGGTTGTAAAGTTAATACTTATGAAAGTGAATATGCCATTAGTGAATTTATTAAAAGAGGATATGAAATAGTGGACTTTAGTGAATTTGCTGATATATATTTAATAAATACATGTTCTGTTACTAATACTTCAGATCAAAAGTCTAGAAAAATGATTAGACAAGCTAGAAAAAGAAATGAAAATGCCGTGGTAGCAGTTATGGGATGTTTTTCTCAAATAAGAGAAAATAATAATTCTATTATGGATATAGTAGATGTAGTTATTGGTAATAATGATAAAAGTAAGATAGTAGACTTAATAGAAAAATTTATTAATACGAAAGAAAAGGTATTAAATATAAAGGATATATCAAAAGAGGAATTTGATGATATAGAGTTATCTATTTTCAATACCAGAACAAGAGCTTTAGTTAAAATAGAAGATGGTTGTGAAAATTTTTGTTCTTATTGTATAATTCCATATACCAGAGGAAAGGTTAGGAGTAAAAAACCTGAAAGAGTATTAAAAGAAGTTAATACCTTAGTAGCAAATGGATATAAAGAAATAGTATTAACTGGTATTCATACTGGACATTATGGTTCTGATTTAGATAATTATGATTTTAGTGATTTATTAGAAGACTTAGATAAAATAGAAGACTTAGAGAGAATTAGAATATCTTCTATTGAAATAGTAGAATTAAATGATAAATTTCTTAATATATTAAAAAAATCTAAAAAAATAGTTAATCATATACATATACCTATGCAAGCTGGTAGTGATCACGTACTTAAACTTATGAATAGAAGATATGATAAAAAATATTTTATGGACAAAATAAATAAAATAAAAACTATTAGACCTAATATTGCTATTACTACTGATGTTATCGTAGGTTTTCCGAATGAAACAGAAGAAGACTTTGATGAAACAATAGAATTTGTTAAGGAATTAAAATTAGCTGGTGGTCATGTATTTCCTTTTTCTTCAAGAAATGGTACTCCAGCCGCTAAAATGAGTGGACAATTAACTAAGCAAGAAAAACATGAAAGATGTAAAAAATTAATAAAAGTGTTTGATGAATTAGAAGAAAAATATTATAAAATGCATGTTGGAAAAGATGTTATTGTAATACCAGAAACATATCAAGATGGATATTTAATAGGTCATACCGATAATTATTTAAAAGTTAAATTCAAAGGTTGTGAAGAATTACTTGGTAAAGATGTTAATGTTTTATTAGAAAAGTATGAAGATAAAATAATGATAGGAAGAATAACGTAAGAATACTTTTTAGTATTCTTTTTTTGACAAATTTCTTATAATAAAATTGTATAATAAGTAACCAAAAACATCTCAAGTTAAAAATATACTAGTTAAAAATTTCTATGTATGATAAAATTATATTGCAAAAGTTAGGAGGAATAATTGTGGAAACTTATATAAAAGGTACATTTAAAAGAAATATATTTTCTTCTAACGATGGTTTTACGGTTGGATTAATAAAAATAAAGGATACTGATGATCAAGATCTTATTGAATATAAAGGAAAACAGTTTACTTTTACCGGTTTATTTGCAGATTTAAACATTGATGAAGATTATGTTTTTTACGGAGAAGTTATTGATAATCCTAAGTATGGTATTCAATATAAAGTTTCTAGATACGAAAAAATAATGCCGGAAGATAAAGATGGATTAGTAATATTTTTATCAAGTGATATATTTCCTAAAGTGGGTGAAAAAACTGCTTTAAACATAGTTGAAACTTTAGGTGATAACTGCTTAAACTTAATTTTAAACGATTATGAGTGCTTGCTTAAGGTTCCTAAGATGACTGATAAAAAAGCAATGGATATACAATCAAGATTAATTAAGTATAACGAAAGCTATGAAATGGTTGTTTATTTAACTAACTTTGGTTTTAGCATGAAAGACTCACTAAAAATATATAATCATTATTTGGAAGATACTATAAGAGTAATAGAAAATAACCCATATGAATTAATTGATACAATAGATGGTATAACTTTTACTAAAATAGATGCTTTAAGAAATAAAACTAACATACAAAAAGATGATGAAAGACGAATTTTAGCATTAATAATTTACGTTATTAAAATGGCGTGTTTTACTACCGGTGATACCTATTTAGAATTAAATACCATAAATAACGCAATAAAGAATTTTAGCGATGAACAAATAAGTGAAGAAAAATTAAATTATTATTTATTAGAACTTAATGGTTTGGGTAAAATAATAATTGAAGATAATAAATTTATGTTATCAGAGTATTACAAAGATGAATTATATGTTGCATCTTGTGTTTATGATTTATCTAATAAAGATGATGCTATAATAAACGATATTGATTTAAAAATAGAAAAGTTAGAAAATTTTTTTGACATAACTTATAATGAAGAACAAAAAAGAGCGATAAAACAATCTATTATTAAGAATTTTTCTATTATAACTGGTGGACCAGGTACTGGTAAAACAACCATAATAAAAGGTATAACGCAAGCTTATAAAATGATATCTGGTTATTCTTATGATAAGTTGCAAGAAAGAATGGTTTTGTTAGCACCTACTGGTAGAGCCGCTAAAAGAATGAGCGAGGCATGTATATATCCGGCATCTACCATTCATCGTTATTTAAGGTGGAATAAAGAAACTGGTGAGTTTGGATATAACGAAAGAAACAAAGTAAAAGCAGAGTTTATAATAGTTGATGAAACAAGTATGATAGATATCGATTTGATGGCTAGTCTTTTTAAAGCGTTACCAAAAAACGTGAAATTAGTTTTTATTGGTGATTATAATCAATTAGAAAGTGTAGGACCTGGTAAAGTTTTAAAAGATTTGATAGAATCTGAAATGATTAATACGATATTTTTAAAAGAAATATATAGACAAGATCAAAATTCATACATTACTGAACTTGCATATGAGGTGAATAATGGTGAATTAACCGAAAGTTTTTTAGAAAAAAAAGATGATTATAACTTTATTAAATGTGATTCTAACGATGTTTTAAAAGCATGTGCAGACGTTTGTAAAATGGCGGTAAAAAAAGGTTATGACTTAAAAAATGTTCAAGTTCTAGCACCTATGTATAAAGGTATAAATGGAATAGACAATTTAAATAAAGTTCTTCAAAAAATATTTAATCCTAAAAGTGATGATAAAAATGAAACTTATGATGCAGATGTTACCTATAGAGAAGGTGATAAGATTCTTCAGTTAGAAAACATGCCTGATGATAATGTTTTTAATGGTGATATTGGTTTTATAGAAAAAATAAGTGGTACAGAAATAACCATTAACTTTGATGGTAATAAAGTTAAATATAAACCAAAAGATTATAAGGCCATAAAACATGGGTATGCAATAAGTGTTCATAAAGCTCAAGGTAGTGAGTTTGAAATAGTTATTATGCCAATAATTAAAGAGTATCGTATAATGCTATATAAAAAACTTGTATATACAGCGATAACACGAGCTAAAAGATCTTTAATTTTAGTTGGTGATCCCGAATGTTTTTCTAAAGCAATTTATAATCAAGGTAATAAAGAAAGAAATACGAATCTTAAGAAAATTCTTACTTCTAACATTTTATAGTATATATAAAAGTAAAAATAACATACTAATAATGGCATGATTAAATATGCCAATTCATATTTTTTAAGAGAAGGTGATTATTAATGAAAGCACTAAATAATCTTGGATGGATGCTTTTGGGTGTTGCCGTGGGTTCTGGTGCATTATACTGTTATAATGAATGTTCATGTAATGGTGGTGTAAAGCAAACCATAAATAAGGTTAAGAAAAACGCAAGTAAGAAATTAGAAAATATGATGGAACAATAGTTTCTTAATTGAAAC
>CALZLL010000045.1 GCA_945788325.1 uncultured Clostridium sp. | reverse complement strand
TTAGTTAGTGGTAAAGCTATTAGATTACATCCACTTGTTTGTACTGCATTTAATGCTGACTTTGATGGTGACCAAATGGCAGTTCACGTACCACTTTCTGAAGCCGCTCAAGCAGAAGCTAGAATATTAATGTTAGGTGCTAATAATATTCTTTCACCAAAAGATGGAAAACCAATCGTTACACCATCACAAGACATGGTATTAGGAAACTATTACATAACCATGGAAAAAGCTGGTATTGAAGGTGAAGGAAGAGTATTTAAAAATGCTAATGAAGCTATTGAAGCGTTTGAAAGAAGAGAACTTACCTTACACGCAAGAATTGCTTTACCTGCAAAATCTTTAAAGTATAAAATGTTTACTGATGAACAAAAAGAAATGTACTTAGTAACAACTGTTGGTAAGTTAAAATTCAATGAAATATTACCAGATGGATTCCAATATATAAATGAACCATCTAAGGAAAATTTTGAAACTTTAACTCCAATGAAATATTTCTTACCAAAGGGATCTAATATTCCAGAAGAAATAAAGAAAATGCCACTTGTTGATGCATTTGCTAAAGGAGCTTTAAAGAATATAATTGCTCAAATCTTTAAACGTTATAAGACAACAGATACTTCAGTAATGCTAGACCGTTTAAAAGATTTAGGATTTAAGTATTCTACTTTATCTGGTATATCTATATCAGTTGCAGATATTGAAAAAAGTGATAAAAAATATGAAATTATTGAAAAATCACAAAAATTAGTAGATGCAGTTAATAAACAATATGGTAGAGGTTTAATTACTAATGAAGAACGTTATGCTAAGGTTTGTGAAATATGGAATAAAGCAACTAGTGATGTTGAATCAGAGCTAAAGGAAAAAGTAAAAGAACTTTCAGATAATCCAATTATGATGATGGTTAATTCAGGAGCTCGTGGTTCTACAGGACAATATAACCAAATGGCTGGTATGCGTGGATTACTTGTTAAACCAAGTGGTGAAGCTGTAGAAATACCAGTAACATCATCGTTTATCGATGGACTTTCAGTGTCTGAATTCTTTATTTCGACTCATGGTGCTCGTAAAGGTAACGCAGATACAGCGCTTAAGACTGCAGACTCTGGATACTTAACAAGACGTTTAGTTGATGTTGTTCAAGACGTAATCGTAAGAGAAGAAGATTGTGGAACAATGCAAGGTGTAACTGTATCATCATTCATTGATGAAAATGCAGGAACGGTTATTGAACCTTTACATGAACGTATTGTTGGTAGATTTACTAATAAAAAGATTATTAATCCAACAACAAAAGAATTAATAATCGATAAAAACAAACTAATTACTGAACCAATTGCAGATAAGATAGATAAGGCTGGTATCAAAGAAGTTGAAATTAGAACAGCATTTACTTGTAAAACAGAAAATGGTGTTTGTATGCACTGTTATGGTACTAACTTAGCTACTGGTAATATTGTTGAAATTGGTGAGGCAGTTGGTATTATGGCTGCTCAATCAATTGGTGAACCAGGTACACAGTTAACCATGCGTACTTTCCACTCTGGTGGTGTTGCTCATGGTGGTGATGCTGATATAACTCAAGGTTTACCTCGTGTACAAGAGTTATTTGAAGCTAGAATACCTAAAGCTAAATCAACAATAGCTGAAATTAATGGTAAGATTACAAAAATTGATGATCTTAATGGTAAATATAAGATTGAAATTACTAATGATGTGGAAACAAGGGAACACACTACTAATTATGGTGTTAAACTTTGTGTTGAAGTAGGACAAGAAGTAAAAGCTGGTGATAAACTTAATGTTGGTTCTATTAACCCTAAGGAATTACTTGCAGTAACTGATCCTATAACAGCTCAAAACTACATTTTATCAGAAGTACAAAAAGTTTATAAATCACAAGGTGTTGATGTATCTGATAAACATATTGAAATTTTAGCCCGTCGTATGATAGCTAGAATTAAGATTACTGATGGTGGAGAAACTCCTTTAGTGTCTGGTAAATTAGTTTCAATGCATGAATTTACTAAGATTAATAAAGAAGCTATTATTGAAGGTAAAAAACCAGCTACTGGTCGTCCAATAATGCTTGGAATTACTAAAGCATCTTTAGAAACAGACTCATTCTTATCAGCAGCTTCGTTCCAAGAAACAACTCGTATCTTAACAGATGCTGCTATTAAAGGTAAGGTTGATAACTTAACTGGTCTTAAAGAAAATGTTATTATTGGTAAACTAATACCAGCTGGTACTGGTTCAAAATACTATTCTAACGTTAAATATAGTTTAGAAAGTGAACAAGTTGAAGATGATGCGTTAGATGTTTTAGAAGATCAATTAACAGATTAAGAAAGTCATTTAGACTTTCTTTTTTTATAATTTTAGTGGGATTTTAAAAGTTATGTCTAACAATTAAAATGAGAGTACCTAATATAGGTAGTAGCTTTCCATCTTTTTATGAAGAATAGAAAGGTGCGCGATATTATGAAAAGAGAAACTGATTTTCTAAGAGTAATAATACTTCTTTTATTTATAATAGTAATACTAATATTTAAAATATAAAGAAAAAGCGTACATACCCAGGGGGTGTACGCTTTTCCTTAACCCATTAAGGAAAGTTACTAACCTTAAGTTAGATACTCTCGCTAATTAAATTATACATCAATAATAAGAAGAAGTAAACGTAATAAATTTCTTTTTAAAAATTATTAAAACATTGTATCTTATATGGTATTTTTTAATTTTTATGTTACAATATACGTTAAGGTGATTTTATGACGGAAGTTTATAAATTTTTAAAATCTTTATATATAAATGAACAAGAACCACTAGTAATAGCGGTATCTTATGGACCAGATTCAATGTTTCTTTTAGATTTATTAAAAAAAATGTATAATGCAAATAAAATAATATGTGCACATGTACATCATAATCATAGAAAAGAAAGTGATGAAGAAGCTAGATTGTTAAAAGAGTACTGTGATAAAAACAATATTATCTTTGAATTTATGAAAATTGATTCTTATACTAATGGTAGATTTACCGAGGAAGAAGCTAGAAAAAAAAGATATGAATTTTTTGATAAGTTAATGACAAAATATAATTCAAAATACCTTTTTACAGCACATCACGGAGATGATTTAGTTGAAACTATTTTAATGAAAATTACTAGAGGCTCATCATTTAAGGGATATTCTGGTATTAAATTGATATCGAATCGTAAAAATTATGAAATTATAAGACCTCTTTTATATTTAACTAAAGATGATATAAATGTATATTGTGATGAAAATAAAGTTCCGTATGCGATAGATACTTCTAATTTAGAAGATGAATATAAACGAAACAGATATAGAAAGTATATTTTACCTAGATTGAAGGAAGAAAATAAAGATGTTCATCTTAAGTTCTTGAATTTTTCACAGAAAATACAAAGTTACGAAAAATATGTTAATGACGTAGTAAATAAATATTATAATAAAGTTGTTGTAAATGATGTTGTTATAATTAACAAATTACTAGGTTTGGATGATTTAATAATAGAAAAGATAATTGAAAGATATTTGTTTAACTTTTATGGTGATAATATATATAAAATAACTGATGTTCATAGAAATACCATTATAAAAATGTTAAAAGAAAACAAATCTAATAAAGAAATAGTATTACCAAATAAAATTAAGTTAGTTAAATCTTATAATAAGTTATATTTCGACAAAGAAAATAACTATAATAGCTATTGCTACTCATTTACTGATAGATTAAAATTACCTAATGGTTATGTTATTGAAAAAATAGATGAATTAGAAAACACATCTAATTATGTTAGTGCTTTTAATTCAAAAGAAATTGCTTTACCAATTAGAGTCCGAACAAAGGAAAATGGCGATAAAATAGAAATTTTAGGTCTTGATGGAAACAAGAAAATAAAAGATGTTTTTATAGATGAGAAAATTGATGTGAAAAATCGTCAATCATATCCGGTAGTAGTTGATAAAAATGATAGGGTTTTATGGCTTCCAGGGCTAAAAAAATCTAAATATGATAAGTCAAAGATAGGAAAATATGATATAATATTAAAGTATTACAAGGAGGAACATGATGACACAAAATAATCAAAATCTAAAAAAAGGAATGTTTCCTTATGCTATGTTACTTGTTATAGGATTAGCATTATTGTTTTTCTATAGTATGACAAATGACATGAATAAGGAATTAACATATAATCAATTTAATAAAGAGTTAAATAAAAACAATATAAAAGAAGTTGTTATTACTCCTAGTACATCTGCTTATACTTACCAATTAAATGGTACGTTAAGAGATGCTAAAAAAGGAGAAACATTTAGTGTAAAAACACCATTATCTGATACTATAATTAATAAAATAGTAAAAGCAAGCGAGAAAAAGGATTTTAAGATAGTATCTAAATCTGATCCAACATCAAGTACTTGGTACGTATTCTTAATGAACGTTTTACCTTATATTATATTAATAGGTTTAGCATTTTGGTTTTTCACTAAACAACTTGGTGGACAAAAAGGTTCTATGGATTTTGGTAGAAGTAGAGCTAAATTAAATCCAGATAAAGGAAGGGTAACATTTAAGGATGTTGCCGGACTTCCAGAAGAAAAAGAAGAATTACAAGAATTAATAGATTTTTTGAAGAGTCCAAAGAAATTTACTAAATTAGGTGCTAGAATACCTAAAGGTGTTTTACTAGTAGGTCCTCCAGGAACAGGTAAAACATTACTTGCAAAAGCGGTTGCGGGAGAAGCTAACGCACCATTTTACTTTATATCTGGTTCTGATTTCGTAGAATTATACGTTGGTATTGGAGCAAGTCGTGTAAGAGATATGTTTAAACAAGCTAAACAAAATGCTCCATGTCTAATCTTTATAGATGAAATTGATGCCGTAGGACGTCAAC
>CALZLL010000044.1 GCA_945788325.1 uncultured Clostridium sp. | reverse complement strand
GAACTAATTGGTTATTTACCTAGTGAAATTAATTTATATGAAGATTTAACCGTAAAGCAAATGCTTGATTATCATGAATCATTTTATAAGAAAAACATTCATAAAAGAAGATGTGAGTTAGTTAAAAGACTAAAATTAGATGAATCAAAAAAGGTAGAAGACTTATCACTAGGTAATTTAAAAAAACTAGGTATTATCCTAGCATTTATGCATGAACCTAAACTATTAATATTAGATGAAGCTACAAGCGGTTTAGATCCTATTATGCAAGAAGTATTTTATGAGCTTTTAATGGAAGAAAAGAAAAAAGGAACAACAATATTTTATTCAACCCATATTTTAAGTGAGGTATCTAAAATATGTGATAGGGTTGGAATAATAAAAGATGGAACGCTTTTAAAAGTAGAAAATACTAAAGATATAAAAAACAATGATTTAACGTTTGTAACCATAAAATCAGATGATGTTAAAAAAATAGAAAAAGATTTAAATATAAACGTAAATTACGTTGATAAAACCACCATTAAATTTAAAAATCAGATGTTACCAGATGAACTTATGAAAAAACTTTTAAAATACAAAATAGATAAGCTATTAATAGAAGAAGCTTCTTTAGAAGATATATTTTTACATTATTATAAATAGGAGGATTATATGTTAAAAAGAGAGATGAAAGCTAATTTTAAAAGTTTTTTAATATGGTTATTAGTTTTAATAGGTATATTCTTAATGGTATTTTTGGTTTATCCTTCTATTATTAATAGTGATAATATAAAAATGATGGATGAGATGATGAAAATGTTTCCAAGCCAAATGCTAAGGGCATTTAACATGGATATATCAGTAATAGATAGTGCTTTTGGTTGGTTAAAAACCGAAGGATTTATATTTGTATTATTAATAATTGGATGTTATAGTGCTATTTTAGGTTCTAATATCTTGTTAAAAGAAGAAAGTGATAAAACGATTGAATATTTAAATAGCTTGCCAATTACTAGAAATAAAATTATTTTTAATAAAACAATAGTAGGATTAATATATATAATTCTAATGGTTATTATTCTTGGTATCTTTAATTTCATCGGGTTATCATTAAGTGGTGACTTTGATAAAAAACAATATGTTTTGCTTAGCATAACACCAATATTTTCTTCTATTGTTATATACTTTATTTGTATGTTTTTATCAACCTTTACGAATAAAACTAAAAAGATGTTTGGTATAAGTCTAGGAATAGTTTTTATCAGTTATGTATTTCAAACAATATCAACACTTGATAAATCAGTAGAGTTTTTAAAATACATATCAGTATTTACTTTAGCGGACATAAGAAACGTTATAGTAGATATTTCTATTAATCCTTTAATGATATTTATAAGTGTTTTATTATCAATTATATTTTTAATATTAACAATTATTCGTTACAATAAAAAAGAACTTGTTTAATAATTAAACGATAACCTATTCAAACATTTAAAATTCTCATACTATAAAGTAGGTAAGGGGGATTTTAAATGTTTTTTAATAATAACAAATGTTGTTGCCAAAATAACTGGCAACAAGAAGACTCATGCTGCGATATGGATAGACAATGTGGCTGTGGACCAGTAATAGAACCAACAATAGAAAGATGCGTAGAAAGAAATATATGTCATAGAGTTGAACATGTTTGCCCAATACATACTAGGGTAATTAATAATCATATAATAGAACATACTTATAGACCTGAATATACTTGTTCTGAAGAAAATACAGTTACAAACATTGATACAGGTTGCTGCGGACAAAACTTCTAAAAAATTCCTAACTAGGAATTTTTTTCTTTTTATGGTATACTTATCTTGTATGATATAGGAGAAAGAATTATGTTATATGGTAATCAAAAATTTAATCAAGAAATAGCTTATAAAAAATTAGAGAACAAAATTTATAAATCTGATAAATATTATAAATTTGTATTTTATGTTACAAACCATGATTCATTTAGGGATGTTTTCATGTTTATGGGTGATAGGTTTGATGCTAAAGTAGCTGGTAAAGCTATAGAAAATTTGGATGCTTTAAGATTTATTTGTAATAATGAAACAGGAATGAAAATAGAAAATGAGTTTCATGATTTTATAGTTGCTGCGGTAATTGAACCAGATGCAATATCAAGTATAATAAACGTTAACTTGATGGAAACAAAATATGGTAATCCTAAAAGAGAACAATTAGATGATTATACATTAAATGAAAAGTTATTTGGTATATTAGAAGCTGTATTTGGATTAGATACTTTAATCTTATCAGTAAATGATAAAAAAGTTTTGCAAGATAGATTTAATAAGGTAATGAAAACTGATTCTCCAGAAGAAGCTAATAAATTTATTGGAATTATTGAAGATATATATAATAGTGTTAAGGATGAAGAAAATCCTCTTCTTGTTAATGAAAAAATAGAAAGTTGGAAAGAAGAAATAAAGCCATACGTATTAGCAGGGCTTTGTGAGCAGTTAAATGAAATTTCAAATAGTAAGCATCAAACGTTTGAAAGTTATGATATTTTATATAAAAAAGTAACTGATGATATATTGAAAATTGATAAAGATAAAAAAATGTAAAATAATGTACAATCTATTGATATTTATATGACAATTGTTATATACTAAAAATAGGGAAGGTGATATTAGTGATTTATCCATCAATTGATAAACTACTTACTAAGGTTGGCTCTAAATACTTGCTTGTTCATGTTGTTGCAAGAAGATCAAAAGAGATAGCTGAAACTAAGCATTTACAAATGCCCGAATCAAAGTATAAATGTTCAAAAAATATTGGTAGAGCGTTAGAAGAAGTGATGGAAGACTTAATACAAGTTAAATAGTATTATGTTTTTTTTCATTTATGGAGGTATTTAATGAAGATACTAAAATTTAAGAAGACATCAAAGGATAAATATAAGTTATTTTTAGATAATAATGAGGTAATTACTTTATATGAAGATGTTATAATTGATAATGATTTATTAATAAAAAAAGAAATAGATAATGATACCTTAAATAATTTAATGAATCAAAATAATGACGTATATGCATATAACGTAGCACTAAATTATATATCTATTAAAATGAGAAGTATAAAAGAGATAAAAGAATATTTAATAAAAAAAGGATTTAGCACTCTAATTATTAATAAAATAATAGATAAATTAATAAATAATGGTTATTTAAATGATGTTAATTTTACTAAAGCATTTATTAATGATCAAATTAATTTATCCACTAAAGGGCCATATAAGATAAGAAAAGAATTGGTTAAATATGGAGTGGATGAAAGCATTATAGAAAGTGAAATATCAAATATAGATAATAATATTATAAAAGAAAAACTATCAAGATTAATAAAAAAACAAGTTAAGATAAAAAAGGGTAGTGCAAATTCTTTAAAACTAAAGTTAGTAAGTTATTTTACTAATTTAGGATATGATAAACAATTGGTTTTAGATGAATTATCTAATTATGATTTATCATCTGATATAAATTTATTGCAAAAAGATTTTGACAAATTATATTCTAAATATAAAGATAAATATACAGGTACTAAACTTGATTATTTTATAGCTCAAAAATTATATTTAAAAGGCTATACTAGCGATGATATAACTAATATAATCAAAAAAAATAGTTCATTGTGAAGTGATATGATAAAAGTAGACAGTCTAAAAAAAAGACCAGTCTACTTTTTCTATGCTAAAATTTAATAAAGGAGATGATGCTATGGGAAGACCTATTGGTACAAAAAATATTATGCGAACACCAGAAGAAAAAGAAAAACTAGTTTTAGAATATTTAGATTCAAAAGTCGGATATAGAAAATTCGCAGAAAGTAATGATATATATCCAAGTACATTTACCAAATGGATTAAATTATATCGTGAAAGAGGTATTGAGGGGTTAAAGTCTAAAACCGGTAAAAACGGAACTGGTAAAGGTAATTTTAAAAGAACTGAAATTGAACAATTAAAAGAAGCCTTATTAAAAAAAGAAATTGAGTTGATGAGATTAAAAAAAGGTTATGTGGTGAAAGGAGTTGGTGCAAAAAAGGAATACGCTTCTATATCAGATGTGAATATCAAATAATTGAATATTTTAGTAAATACTATTCAATTAATTACTTATGTAAATTATTAAATGTAAGTAGATCAGGTTATTATAAATGGAAATATAAAAAAGAAAATCCGAGTATAAAAGAAATATCAAGACAAAGTGATTTAAAATTAATTAAAGAAGTGTACAATAAGCATAAAACACATGGCTATAGATGGATAAATACATTTATAAGAAACAAATATGGAATTGTTTATACAGACAACTATGTTCACAGATTATGCAAATATGAAGATATAAAATATCAAGGAAAGCATTATCAATGGAAGAAACCAGAAGAAGAAAATAAAAAATATAATAATTTAATATGGAATGGATGGAAATATTTAACTAGACCATTTGAAGTTATTGTTTCTGACATGACTGCTTTCTATGTTAAAGGAACTTATTATGAATTAACAATGTATTTTGATGCATGGAATAAAGAAATAGTTGGATATGGTTTGGCATCTAGAAAGGGAGATATAAGATCGTATTATGACGGATTAAAACAAGTATTAAACCGCATAAAAAAAGAACAAACTGACGATTTGATTATTCTTCACACAGATCAAGGTTCAGTTTATTCATCTAAAGCTTATAATAAGCTTCTAGAAAATTATAACATATCTCGTTCAATGAGTCGAGCAGGAACTCCAACAGATAATCCTGTAAATGAATCATTAAATGGTTGGATTAAAGAAGAATTAATAATTGATTTTGATTTAAAGCATTGTAAAGATGTTCCAAAACTTATTGATGAATATATTTATTATTATAATAATGAAAGACCATCATATGCATTAAATTATAAAACCCCAATTCAATATAAAATTGAATCAGGGTTTTAAA
>CALZLL010000043.1 GCA_945788325.1 uncultured Clostridium sp. | reverse complement strand
AAAATAAATATAATACAGATAAAATATCAGAGAAAATGTTAAAACAATTAATATTGGAAGATTTAGATAGCTTTTTAAAAGAACTAGGAAAAGGTTTTTCTTACGTATCAACTGAATATCCAATAAAAATAAGAAATAGGTATAATTACATTGATTTATTGTTATTTAATTATATAGATAATTGCTTTGTGGTGGTAGAATTAAAAATTACCGAATTTAAAGCTGAATATGTGGGACAAGTGTTAAAGTATATTAACTACATAGATAAAAACATTAAAGATGTTAATCAGAGTCCAACTTTAGGAATAATAATTTGTAAAAAAAATAATATATATATAATTCAATATATAACAAATAAGAACATAATAGAAAGAGAATACAAATTAATTGTATAAAATATATCAATAATTTTATTTATGTTGTATAATTAATATATAATATGGGAGGTAAAAGATGGAGTACATAATAATTGGATTGCTTGTATTATTAATTATATTAGTTATATTTTCTATATCTAAAAACATTAATGAAAGTAATATTACCGAGCGATTAGGTAAATTAGAAACTAGTATGATAAAGGAATTAGGAGAATTTAAATCGGGTGTAAATAGTAATTTAAATAATGATTTTGAAAAACTTAATGATCGAATAGAAAAAAAACTTAACATGATAAATGATCATGTTAATGAAAGGCTAGATGTTAATTTTGAAAAAACAAATAAAACTTTTGCATCTGTTTTAGAAAGATTATCTAAGATAGATGAAGCTCAAAAAAAGATAGACAGTTTATCTACTGATATAATTTCTTTACAATCTATTTTAACTGATAAAAAGACTAGGGGTATTTTTGGGGAAGTTAATCTAAAACATATTTTGGTAAGTGTATTTGGGGAGAACAATGATAGTATTTATAAACTTCAATATACATTTAACACCGGTGTTATAGCCGACAGTGTTTTATTTGCGCCTGAACCATTAGGTACAATTGCAATTGATTCTAAGTTTCCACTTGATAATTATAGATTAATGATTGATAAAAAAGCAGGAATAGTAGAAAGACAAAACGCCGAAAAACAGTTTAAAATAGATGTTAAAAAACATATTGATGCAATTGCTAGTAAGTACATTATAAAAGGTGTTACAAGTGATCAAGCAATTATGTTTTTACCAGCAGAAGCAATATTTGCAGAGCTTAATGCATATCATCCAGATATAATTGAGTATGCTTATAAAAAAAGGGTATGGATAGCATCTCCAACCACTTTAATGAGTACTTTAACTACGATTGAACTTGTTATCAAAAACATTGAAAAAGATAAATACACAAGTATAATTCATGAAGAGTTAAATAAACTTGCAATAGATTTCAAAAGATACAAAGAAAGATGGGATAAATTATCTAGAAGCATAGAGGCAGTAAGTCGTGATGCTAATGATATCCACATAACTACTGATAAAATATCAAAAAGATTTGATGCTATTAATAATGTTGATACAAAAAGTTTAACACATGAAGAAGAATAGTTGACAAAACTAACATATAATGGTATTATTCTAATTACCCGCTAAAAAAATAGGGTTTAGCGAATAAAAATGAAAGGGTGACTAGAATGATAACAAAAAAAAGAAAAAGTAATGGTTTTTTATGTAGTATAAATGATGATAATCTTAATTGTAGACTTTTTGATTCGCTTGCTAATGATAATTTATTTGTTGTTGCAGCTAATGGAAAAGTTGGTGATTTAGATTTACTATCTAGATTATACATGGTAAGAGAATGCGTAGATAGTAAAAAATATGATGTAGATGTAATAGAAAATTATGTTGATGATGGTAAAATGTTCACAGCATCAGTTAGTTTTGTAAAAAAAAGTTGGTAAGAAATTACCAATTTTTTTTTGTTAATTCAATAATTAAATCCATATCATCATCATTAGCCATTATGTTTTTATGCGTTTGTCCACACTTTTGACACTTATATATTATTTTATATGTATCTTTATATTTTTCAATGTCAATTGGTTTAAGTAATCCTTTGCATTCGTTAGATCTATCTCCGGGATTTATATCTACGTGCTTTGAATATAAGCAGTAAGGACAATGATCTCTAGCAGTATAGCCTAATTTAATTACTTTTTTACCACAATTTTCACAAATGAATTCTTCATCAATCATATTAAATTTTTTCATAGTTATCACCAGCTAAATTATATCATATATATTTAAAATATTGTCTAAATATGTTATAATTATTAAGAAATTAGGTGATAAAATGGATGATAACAATTTAAATAATAAGTATGTGGTAACATTAGATAATTTTGATGGACCATTAGATCTTTTATTACACCTAATTAAAGAACAAGATATTGATATATATGATATTAAAATAGAAGAAATAACAAGACAATATTTAGATTTTATACATAATATGCAAGAACTTAATTTATCAGTGGCAAGTGAATACTTAGTAATGGCATCAGAACTTATTGAGATGAAATCTAAGATGCTTCTTCCTAAGAAAAAAGAAATGGATGAAGATGAATTTGAAGAAGATCCTAGAGAACTTTTAATTGAAAGATTACTAGCTTATAAAAAATATAAGGAAGTAACTAGTGAGTTTAAGGAACTAGAGCTAACAAGAAAGTTAGTTTTTACTAAAGAACCAGAAAATTTAAGTTATTATGCTAAAGAAGAGGATAATAAAGAAAACCTTGGTATTAGTGATTTAATAGAAGCTTTTAATGCTCTTATTAGAAAAAAAGAACTAGATAAACCAATCGCTACTAAGATAACGAAAAAAGAGTTATCTGTTTCAGATAAAGTTATTAAAATTAGAAATATTTTAAAGATGAGAAAAAAAGTTAATTTTGAAGAATTATTTGAAGTAGAAACAAAAGAGGAAATAATTATTAGTTTTTTATCTATTTTAGAAATGGTAAAAAAAGATGAAATAATACTTAAGCAAGATAATAATTTTAACGCAATTGTTATTTCTTTAAAAGAAGGTGAATAAAATGAAGCAAGGAATACTTGAAGGATTACTTTTTGTAACTGGAGAAGATGGGTTAATATTAGAAGATATTGAAAAGTTACTTGAAGTATCAAAAGAAGAAGCTTTAGATTTAATTAATGAATATAAAATATCTTTAGAGGATGAAAAAAGAGGTCTTAAGCTAGTATATTTAGGTAATAAGTATAAATTAACTACAAAAGAAGAACATAAGTCTTATTATGAACTTTTAGTTGATAAGGTAGTTTCAAGTACTTTATCACAATCAGCATTAGAAGTACTTGCGATAATTGCATATAACAATCCTATTACCGTTGGTGGTATAGATGAAATACGTGGAGTATCATCTAGGGATATGGTAAGAAAGTTACTATTTAGAGGACTTATTGATGTTGCTGGTAAAAGTGATTTACCTGGAAAACCAATGCTTTATAAAATAACTGATAAATTTTTAGACTATTTTAATTTATCATCAATTGATGAGTTACCAAAAATAGAAATGCCACAAGAAATGGGTGATGAAGAAAAAGATTTATTTATGTCCAAGTATAAAGAAAGTGAATAATTAATAAAAGTAGGAGGTTATTATGTTTATTATATTAATTATAGTTTTAATTGTTATTATACTGTCATCAATTAGACAAATTAATCAGTATGAAAGAGGTATTAAATTTACATTAGGTAAGTTTAGTAAAATAATGAAACCAGGATGGAGAATTGTTTTACCAATTTTTCAAAGTTATAGAAAAGTTGATATAAGAACAAAAGCTGTTGATGTTCCAGAACAAGATGCAATCACAAAGGATAATGTGTCAGTTAGAATAAATGCGGTTATATACTACAAGGTATTTGATGCATCTAAAGCAGTTTTAGAAGTTGAAAACTTTTACTTTGCAGTAGGACAACTTGCTCAAACAACCATGCGTAATGCGGTAGGATCAGTATCACTTGATGAACTTTTATCTGAAAGAGATAAGATATCTACTGAAATATGCAATATAATTGATAAAGCAACTGATCCATGGGGAATAAAAGTAGAAAACGTTGAATTAAAAGACGTATCACTTCCAGAAGAGATGAAAAGAGTAATAGCTCGCGTTGCTGAAGCTGAAAGAGAAAAACAAGCAGTAATTACTAAAGCAAAAGGTGAAGTTGAAGCTTCTGAAAATTTAGCTAAAGCTGCAAACTTAATGAGTGCTACTCCTGGAGCTATGCATTTAAGAACTTTATCCACAATAAGTGATATATCATCTGATCAATCTAATACTATTATTTTTGCATTACCAGTTGAGATATTAAAAAGCTTTGAGGGTAAATCTTTAAGCGAAGGTAAGGTAGAATCAATCGTAAAAAGTATAAATAAAAAGAAATAACTTTAAGATTATTTCTTTTTGTTTTTTTTAGTTTTTCTTCTAGCTAACATATCTTCTCTTATTTCTTCATAAGAAGAATCTTTATATCTATTATATAAATCTACTAATATATTTATAGTTAATCCATCTTTACCTTCTAATTTATAACCTTCTTCTAAATAATCTAATTTTCTAGCTGGTACAGGTGGTAAAAATCTAGCTACCATATTATATATTCTATAAAATTTAGATTTCCATTCTATTTCTTTGCCAGCTATTTTAGCTTCATCATAAGTCATGTCGTTTAAAGAAATGGTATTAGCTTCTTTTTCACACATAAGTTTTAAATCATAACATATTTGCTTAAAAAATTCTTTCGAATAATAATCTTTACTTTCTTCTAATCTTTTTAAATCATTTGTCATCAAACAAAACATTTCTTCTAATAAATAACTATAAGTTAAAATATCATTTTTTTCTTTAGCATCATTTATTTGTTTTTCCATTTCATTTCTTTCTTTTTGTGAAAAAGAGAATTTAGAATGTAAAATATTACTTAAGGCATCATATGTTATTTTATCTTCTTTTGGTAAAACTTCCTTTAAATTTGAAACAGGTATCCAATATATACTTTTTTTCTTTTTATCATCAATATTAAACTCTTTATTGTTAAATGGTTCTTCACATAAATAATATAAATTACTATCATTTTCTTCTTTTAAAATTAAATATTCTCTTTTTATTTTTAAACCAAATTCATTTTTTAAAATACTTACAAGATAACTTTCATGATTTTCGTTATTAATTATAAAATTAGGTAATAAAAGCTTTCCATTATTATTAATAGTTAAAATATCACCATTTAAGTTTTTTATTATACAATATATTTTTTTCATAATTTTCCCTCGTTTTTTAATTGTTAATTATTATAACA
>CALZLL010000042.1 GCA_945788325.1 uncultured Clostridium sp. | reverse complement strand
TCTTGAATACTACCATTATTTTGTAATAGTGTAAAACCATCACATCCTAATTTTTCTTTTAACATATCCATTATTTTTTTTGATATATCATAAATATGAGATAATGTATCATTTGGTATATCATAAATATCTTTATAATGTTTTTTTGGAATAATAAGCGTATGTCCATCACTATCAGGATTAATATCTAAGTAAGCTAAGCATACATCATCTTCATACACTTTCATACATGGTATATCACCATTAATTATTTTACAAAAAATGCAATCTTTCATGCTATCACCTCTGTTTTAATTGTACCACAAAAATAATGTATTATGTTATAATTTTAATTTAAAACGTGTATTAAAAAATAAGAAATCTCTATTTAATCTATATTAAAAATTTAAAAAAAGTGATAAAATATAAGAGCTAGGAGCTGATTTATATGTTAGAAATAAAAGATTTAACCGTTAAGGTTGAAAATAAGATAGTTCTTGATAAATTTAATTTAACTATAAATGATGGAGAAACTCACGTTATAATGGGCCCTAATGGTGTTGGCAAATCAACATTAACAAAGGTTATTATGGCTGATTCTAATTATAAAGTTTTAAATGGTGATATTTTATATAATAATAAAAGTATATTAAATCTTAAAACAGATGAAAGAGCAAGGCTAGGTATTTTCCTTGCAATGCAAAACCCACTTGAGATAGATGGGGTTACTAACTCTGATTTTTTAAGAACAGCTTTATCTAGTAAAAATCAAAAAAACATTAATTTATATAGTTTTATAAAAAAGTTAGACGAAGCAAAAGAAGACTTAAAAATGCCTGATGAAATGGTTCATAGAAGTGTTAATAAAGGTTTTTCTGGTGGTGAAAAAAAGAAAAATGAAATACTTCAAATGAAGATGTTAGAACCATCATTTATAATGCTTGATGAAATAGATTCTGGTGTTGATGTTGACGCTTTAAAAATAGTAGGAGATAACATAAACGCATATAAAAAAGAAAAACCTTTATCATCATATTTAATAATTACTCATTACACTCATTTATTAAAATATGTTAAACCTGATTTTGTTCATGTTGTTAAAGAAGGTAAGATAGTTAAAACCGGAGATTATATGTTAGCTAAAACAATAGAAAATAACGGATTTAACTTTGAAAAAATAGTGTCAAAAGCATTTGATGGAAGTGAAGTAAGTGAATAGGATACTAATAGGAAGCGGTAAAAATAAATTAGAAAAAATAAAAGGTGATGAGTTAGTTGTTAACATAGATAAAGACACAAATATTTTAATAAATAATAACAACTTTAAAAAGTGTGTAATAGACGTTAATAATTCGAATTTAAACGCTTTAATTATTCGAGAAAATGATATAAATCAATCATATGAAATAAACATACGTGGTGGCATTGTGGTGCTTAACTTAGTAAGTTATTCTTCTTTAGGGCTTGATATTAAAATAAACTTAAATAAAGAAGATTCTAAAGTTTACGTATATAATTCAGTAGTAGCGAATAAAAAAGAAATTTATAATATAAGAGTTAATCATAATGCTTTAAAGACTGATAGTGATATATATAATAACGGAATAACAAAAGATTTGGGTACGATAGTATTTAACGTAACAAGTTATGTTCCTAAAAAGAGTATTTTATCTAGCGTTAATCAAGATAGTAAGATAATAACTTTAAATGAGGTTAATGATAATGAAATAAATCCAGTTTTATTAATAGATGAATATGATAGTGAAGCTAGACATGCAGCGTTTATTGGAAACTTTAATAAGACCCAATTATTTTACTTGATGAGTAGGGGATTAAGTAAAAAAGAAGCTAGTAATCTTTTAATAAATGGACTTTTGATAGGTACGCTTGATGTATGTTTTAATGAAAAAGAAAACTTAAAGAAAAAATTAAATGATGAATGGAGGTGATTTACATGGATTTTAAAAAAGATTTTCCGATGTTAAATAAAAGCCTTATATACTTAGATAATTGTGCAACTACTTTAAAACCAACAAGCGTAATAAACGCCGTTAGTGATTATTATGAAAATTATAGTGCTAACGCTCATCGTGGTGATTATGACATAAGTAGAATAGTAGATGATAAGCTACTGGTTGCAAGGCAAAAGACAGCAAATTTTATAAATGCGAAAAGCTCAAAAGAAATAATTTTCACTAGTGGTGCAACAGAAAGCTTAAACATGGTAATAAAAGGATTTTTTAAAGATTATTTAAAATCTAAAGATGAGGTTTTAACCACTAAAGCAGAGCACGCATCACTTGTTTTACCTTGGTTTAATGTTGCAAAGAAAAATGGTGCAATAATAAATTACATTGATTTAAATGATGATTTAACTCTTGATATTGAAAACGTAAAAAAAGCTATTACAAAACGTACTAAAGTAATTGCGCTTGCACACATAACTAACGTTATTGGGGATGTAAGACCAATAAAAGAAATTTGCAAGTATGCTCATAAATTAGGAATACTTGTTTTAGTAGATGGGGCACAAAGTGTACCTCATGAAAAAATAGACGTACAAGATATGGATGTTGATTTCTTAACTTTTTCAGCACATAAAATGTTGGGACCAACAGGAGTTGGGGTTTTATATGGTAAAGAAAAATATTTAAGTCAAATAAAACCAATAATAGAAGGCGGAGGTATGAATGCTTTCTTTGATAGTTTAATGAATGTTGAGTATAAAAAGTTACCAGAAAAATTAGAAGCTGGCACTCAAAATATTGCGGGTATATTAGGTTTTTCTAAGGCAATAGATTACATAAATAAAGTTGGTATAGATAACATTCATAAACATGAGGTAGAGCTAAAAAAATACATGGTTAATGAAATGTCTAAATTAAAAAATATTACGATATATAATAAATCAATAGAAAATGGAATAGTTACCTTTAACGTAGAAGGAGTTTTTGCACAAGATGTAGCAGCTTACTTAAATAAAAAAGGAATATGTGTTAGGGTAGGTAATCACTGTGCAAAAATATTATCGGAAGTATTAGGCGTTAAAAATACTTGCCGAGCTAGTCTTTATTTTTATAATACTAAAGAAGATGTTGATAAATTAATAGAAGCTCTTGATAACGATAATATATTATACGAATCATTATAGGAGGATACCATGGATCAAAATATGAAGAAAATGATAATGCTAGAACATTATAGTAATCCACTTAATAAAGGTTTATTAGATGATGAAAGTTATGTTAAAGTAAATATGAATAGTGAAACTTGCATTGATAATTTAGATTTTATGTATAAAATAGAAGATAATATAATAAAAGATATTAAGTTTGATGGTGAAGCTTGTGCAATATCAACTTCTTCTGCATCGATTATGACTGAACTATTAATTGGGAAAACAAAAGAAGAAGCTATTAATATTATGAATAATTTTATTAATATGATCGAAGAAAAACCTTATGATGAAGAAGTGTTAAAAGAAGCTAATTGTTATGATGAAATATATAAACAACCTAATAGAAAAAAATGCGCATTATTACCTTATGAAGGATTTAAAAAAATATTAATAAAATGGAAGGAAATATAAAATGAAAAAAATAAATCTTGGGAGAAAAAAAGAATTACAAAAAGAAGTTGGTTTTATTAATGAAAATGATCAAATGACTACGATAGGTGAATTTATTGATGATTATAAGAATAAAAAAAATGCAATACCAGTTTTTAGTTATTATGCAATTGGTGTTGTTAAACAAAATAAATTTTATGATAAATTTGATAATTTAAAAGAATATATAGTGGTAAGTGGCTTAGATGAAGCAAGAAAACTATTAATTGATGGGGAAATTCAAAATGGTGATAAAATATGTTTTACAACTTATGATATAGATAAAGCATTTCAATCTGCATTAGAAGCTAAAACAAAAGAAGAAGCAATGGAAATATTATGCACCCCATCTCGTAATGGATCAACTTTAACTTGGTCATTTAGTGATGATTATAAAGCAATGCAAAAAACAAAATAGTAAAGGAATGATTTCATGAAAACATTATCGAAAGGATTAGATAAAGAAAAAGTAAGAATAATATCAGAATTAAAAGGTGAACCAGAATGGATGACTAAGTTTAGATTAAATTCATATGATGTTTTTGACACTAAAAAAATGCCTAGCTGGGGGCCTAAAATAAACATTAATTTAGATGATATTACTTATTATAAAAAAGTTTTTGATGATGTTAATTCTTGGGATGAAGTTGATAAAGACGTAAAAGAAACATTTACTAATATTGGTCTTAGAAAAGCTGAGGAAGAATATTTGGCAGGTGTTCACGTTCAATATGAAAGTGAAGCTTTATATCATAATATGTTAAAAGAATTAAATGATAAAAACGTAATATTTACTGATACTGATACCGCTTTAAGAAAGTATCCAGAGCTTTTTAAGAAATATTTTGCAACGTTAGTTAAAAATGATGATAATAAATTTGCAGCTTTAAATTCTGCGGTATGGTCTGGTGGAACTTTTATATATGTTCCACCTCATACCAAGTTAGATAGACCTCTTCAAAGTTATTTTAGAATTGAATCTAAAGATATGGGACAATTTGAAAGAACGTTAATAATCGTAGATGAAGATAGTGATTTACATTATATAGAAGGATGTACCGCTCCTACATATTCATCAGATTCTCTTCATGCTGCAGTAGTAGAAATATTTGTTGGTAAAAACGCAAAATGTCGTTATACTACGATTCAAAACTGGTCAAACAACGTTTATAACTTGGTTACTAAAAGAGCTTTAGTTGAAGAATCTGGTACCATGGAATGGGTAGATGGAAACATTGGATCTAAACTTACCATGAAATATCCAGCATGCGTACTTAAAGGAGATTATGCAAAAGGTAGCTGCACTACCATAGCACTTGCGGATAACAATCAAATTCAAGATACAGGTGCTAAGATGATACATTTAGGTAAACATACTAAAAGTAATATTTTATCTAAATCAATCGCAAGAAATGGTGGTAATGCTTCATATCGTGGTTTAGTTAAAATAACAAAAGATGCTGAAGATTCATATGCTAACGTTAAATGTGATACTATTTTGTTAGATGATAAATCAAAAAGTGATACTTTTCCAACTAATATATGTAAAAATAAAACAAGCTTCTTAGAACATGAAGCAACCGTATCTAAAATAGATCCTAACCAGTTATTTTATTTAATGACTAGAGGAATAGATGAAAATAAAGCAACAGAACTTCTTATAATGGGATTTATAGAAGCTTTTAGAGAAGAATTACCTTTAGAATATGCGGTTGAATTAAATCAATT
>CALZLL010000041.1 GCA_945788325.1 uncultured Clostridium sp. | reverse complement strand
TTTTATACTTATAATATTTTTAGATAATTCATTTATACTATCAGATAGAGTCCTCAATCCTTACAAGTAAATACATACTAAGAGTTATAGGAAAAGTAACAGAAGCTATAAGATTTTGTAAAGCAAACTCTATAAAAATACTCCTTTCAATAATATGAATATTTGTAATATCAATATATTAAAGTTATGAATATAACAATATTTATAACTATATTTTAATTTAACTTTATGGTATACTGATAAAGTTAATACCGTAGGTGGATGGCTACGGGGGTTTTTGAATATTTTTATCCTCCATGGGTTATCAGTGATTTTTCACTATGCTCAAAGGAGGTGGTATCAGATATGCTTGAATTTATATTAGTAATGCTACTTTTGTTAGTTTTTATTAACTTAAATATAAAAAGTAGCATATTTTTTAATTACATAAGAATTAAAATCAAAGTAATTGGACTTGATATAGAAATTAAAAGCAAAGAAAAAAGCGCCCCATCCTGCAAAGATAAGCGCTAAATTCTTGAAATATTTTTTATTTATAATCTGATAGCCCCAAAACAAAATAAATGTTCTAAGGATACTCAGTGTTGGCAGCACTGAGTATTTTTTATTTATATTATTATATCATATTTTAATTATTTTTATATAAATTTATTTTGCAATATATAATAACTACAAACTAAATTTATATTATTTCATACTTATAATATTTTTAGATAACTCATTTATACTATCAGATAGAGTCTGCAATTTACCCTCAATCCTTACAAGCAAATACATACTAAGGGTTATAGGAAAACCAACAGAAGCTATAAGATTTTGTAAATCAAACTCCATAAAAATACTCCTTTCAAAAAAGCTATGCCAACTAAGGCATAGCTTTTTATTACAACATTAAATCATATTCAGTAGTATCAGTTACAACTACCTTAGCCTCAACAGTAGACACTATATCAGCTCCATTTGGAGCGAATATATTTTTTTCAACAACTAAGTCCATTGCTGATTTAATTTCTGTTTCTGTAATATCCTCTCTTGGATTATCAACTGATAAAGAAACTTTTCTATCATCACTTGTTAAAAATGACATAATAAGTTTTTTAGTAGTTTCCATAATTTATTCTCCTTTCTTTTTTATTTTAGTTATTCTGCTAGAGTGGTAGAATCTTGTTTTAATACTTCAAGTACAGGATAATCTTGAAGTCCCATAAGAGCTTGTGCTACATCATATACATCTTGATTATTAGCATTGTATTTTAAGTTTGAGTAAGTTTTAGATTTTACTATAGTATTCCCAGTAGAATCATTTAGTCCAGCATCTAACTTTACTCTTAAGCTAGATGGGTTATTCATAGTTATAACTGACATGTTATTACCTCCTTATTTACTATTTAATATAAGTATAGGAGGTTTTAATTTTATGTTATATTAAAGTATTTTATAAAAAAATTTTATACGTACTTTGTAAAATATATTAAATGCTAATAAATGAAATTAAAGAGTGCTATAATAAATAAGAATTTGTAAAAGATTAAATTTAATAATAATTATTATTCATATTATGATATACTTAAGAAAACCACTTTTTTACTAAAAATATGTTGGGAGGTTTAAAAGTGAAACTTGACGATATAACTAATTATATACAAAGTATATGTGAAAATATATGTACTGTTTTAGATGTTGATGTAACTGTAGTTTCTAAAGATTTAATTAGAATTGCTGGAACAGGCGTCTTTAAGGATAAAATATATGAAAAAATTTCAGACAATTCAGCTTTTTCAAAAGTGTTAAAGTCACATAAGCCTTATATTATTAATCGTGATTTAGAAGATAATTGTAAAATTTGTGTTCATAAAGAAGATTGCAAAGAATTAGTAGATATTTGCTCTCCAATAATGCTAGGAAGTGATAACTTAGGAATTTTAGGGATTGCTGCCTTTACAGAAGAACAAAAAAATAAAATTCTTTCTAAAGACCAAGAATTATGTGAATTTATAAATAGTATGTCAAACTTAATATCATATAAATTAGATGAATTATATAAAGCAGAAATAAAAACTGTTGAACAACTAGAAAAAGAAGAAATTGAAAAAGCAATAAATAAGTACGGCAGTAATACTCAAGAAATGAAACAAGTAGCTAAAGCTTTAAACATTGGAATTGCTACTTTGTATCGAAAAGTGAAAAAATATAATATAAAAACTGGTGAGTAAACTTTTAATAATATAAAAATAACCATACTAAAATGTTTTCAATAATTTAGTATGGTTATTTTTTACTTAATAGGAATTTATGATATATCAAAAATTGTTGATAACTTATGTATCAAAGTAATTTAAATATGTATAGACAAGTAAAAAATAATATTTTGAGCAACGGATGTATCCGAAGTGGTAGCGAGGATATATCGTTGGCGAAATGAGCGAAGCGAATTTTTTATATAAATTATTATTGCATTATCATTTTGATAATAGTATAATAGCAATTATCAAAATGATAATAAAATAAAGGAGATTAATATGGGAAGTACATTTTTATCGGAATTTATGATGATTTCAAATATCAACACAGTTTTATTTATAGTATTACTAATAGGGTTATTTTTTGTAATCAACAAAATAAAGAAAAGTTTAAATTTCACTAAGTTAATGCTAGTATCAATGGGAATGGGTACAATTTTAGGATTTATAATTCAGTACATAGCTAAGTTTCCTAAAGACCCAACACAAATTAGTTGGCTAAAAGAAGTAACTACTTGGTATGGTCTTGTGGGATATGGATTTATGGATTTATTAAAGATGTTAGTTATACCATTAGTATTAACATCAATAATAAGAGTTATTATGAATATGAATAAAGATGAGAATTTGGGAAAATTAACATCTAGAACCATATTAATGCTATTAGGAACAACGGCTATAGCAGCATCAATAGGACTAATTGTAGGTAATTTATTTAAATTAGGTATTGGTACTAAAGTTGTAACTAGTACTACTGAAATAAGAGAGATTAGTTCAGTAGTAGATACCTTAAGGGGATTATTACCCTCAAATATAGTAGCATCTATGGCAAATGCAAATATAGTTGCAGTAGTTATATTTGCAGCATTTATAGGAAATGCAATAAAAAGACTTAATAAAAAATATAGTGAGCTAATAAGACCATTTGTAGATTTAATTGAAGCTTTTTATAAGATAATAGTAAGTGTTTCTATAACAATAATTAAAATGATGCCATATGCAGTTATTGCATTAATGGCTAATACAATAGCACAAAATGGTATAGAGTCAATATTTGAAGTATTAAACTTTATAATAGCTTTATATGTAAGTGTTATCATAATGTTTGTAGTTCATTTAATAATAGTAACATTTAATGGAGTAAATCCAATAACTTATTTAAAAAATGTATCTAAAGCTTTATTACTGGCATTTACTTCACGTTCAAGTTTAGCTACATTACCAGTTACAATAGAAGCATTAACTGATAATATTGGGGTTGAATCAGGAACTGCAAGTTTTATTGGAAGTTTAGGCTCAAATATGGGGCTTAACGGATGTTCAGGCATATATCCAGCACTTATGATAGTTACTATAGCAAATATGGCAGGTATAAACATGGACTTTAGTTTTTATGCTATGGCATTAATAGTAATAACTATAAGTTCTTTAGGTATAGCAGGTCTTCCAGGAACGGCTACTATGGCTGTATCAGTAGTTTTATCAGGACTAGGGTTAGGTTCATATTTCCAATTAGCAGGAGGAATACTTGCTATAGATCCGATACTAGATATGGGAAGAACTATGCTAAATGTTAATGGAACAATGACTTCAGCTATAACAGTTGCAAATTCACTTGGAAAAGTATGTAAAAATGAATTTGTTGAAGATATAGTATAAAAACGGATTAATTAGACAGTAAGTAGTTGGGAATTTTAATATAATGTCGGTTTAGAAAAATAGGGGGATTTTATGGTTTTAGCATATATAAATTTTATTATGCTATTATCAGTGTACGGGTTTGAATATATGTATTAATACTTATGATAAAAGTATTAAAAATTTATATTAATAAAAATCATAGTTTTAAAATATTTTGAAAAATTTATATTAAATTAGATAAATAACCATACCTTATAATTCAAATTATTGAAAATACTAAGGTATGGTTATTTACAGTTTTAAGGCCATGTTATATTAAAGTATTTTATAAAAATTTTATTAGGTAGTGTATATATGAGTATCTTTAAATCCTTTACAAATAGCTTCATTTTTAAGGTTTACTGCATTATCTTTATTGCTAAATGAGCCTATACATACTCTATAAAATACTTTATCTTCAACAATAGATTTATTTACAAATGAAAGTAGAGTAGATGATATTGTATCGGCTATGTTTTTTAGGTGATTATCATTTCTTAGATTATTTTCTACTTCTTTATTTGATATAAAGTCTATTTCAATTAAAAGAGCAGGCATTTTAGTATTTTTAAGTACTGATAAATTTTTAGAGTATTTAACTCCACGATTAGGTGTATCCATTTTAGTTGATAGGTTATTACATAGATTGTTAGCTAAATTTTTAAGTTTGCTATTTTCATTATATAGCCATACTTCGCATCCTTTTGCAGATGAGTTAGTTGCTGAATTTAGATGTATGCTTATAAAGTAGTCACAGTTTTCGTTGTTTGCTTTTTTAGTTCTATAGTCTAGTGAGTAGTATTTATCATCTTCACGAGTAGTTATTACTTTTTCAAGTGCATTTTCAAGATTTTCTTTTATTATCATTCCTATTTTTAAAGCTACATCACTTTCTTTTAAATTTGTAGGACCGATTGCTCCAGGATCTTTTCCTCCATGTCCAAAGTCTAGATACCATTTCATAGTTTATTCCTCCTTTAGTTGTTTTCTTAAAGGTTACAATGTTTTTTATTAAGTTTGATATATAAGGATTTTATTATTTTGTAGGAGGTTAATTATTAGGTGTCGAATTTATATATATGATTAAATTTATGAGGAGGGATAGTATGTTGGAGTTTTTAACTGAAAGTGATGTTCCTGATAGTGTTAAGGATGTGGTTGAGGTTATAGGTATGGATGCTTTTAAGGGTTTGGTTAAGTTGGCTGGTGGGAGTAATTTGTATATTCCTAATGAAAGTAATTTGGTTAAGCCTATTAGAAATAGGATGATAAGAGATGAATTTAAGGGAAGTTACAAAGATATTTCTATGAAGTATGGAATAAGTGAAATTCAGGTTAGAAATATTATCAATAAATAAAGAAAATAGAACGTATTTAAATTACAATTGTTATACATTAACTCGTTGTGCTAGTAAAATAAAACTATATATGAAAATCTCAATATATTCAGTAAGATAACTAGCATAACGAGAATTAAATTATAGGTTCTGTTAATTAGATATGATGAGAATTGTTCTCGACAGGATTAATAAGCCGAT
>CALZLL010000040.1 GCA_945788325.1 uncultured Clostridium sp. | reverse complement strand
CTAAACTTAACTTATAATAAGAACCATACTTAATAAGTTCTATATTTTTATTTTCAATATGATTATACTTACTTAAAAATTCTTCAATTTTAGTTATTTTATTTTCATCGGTTTCAACTTCACCAATAAGTGAAAGACTGTTACTAATAATTATTTTTAAAGATATCTTAAGAACCATTAATCCAATTACTACTGAACCTACTAAATCAGCATATTTTAAAAATTCATACTTATGACTAAACTGAAGTAGTACTGTTATTATTGCAACTCCTATGGTTGAATATAAATCAGCCTTTGATTCTTCGGTTGCGGTTATTAAAACCTGACTATTAATTTTTTTACCAACCTTATGCATTATTAATATGGCTATCAACTTTAATATGAATACTACCAATAAAAGATATAACACTTTAAGAGTAGGTATTTCTACGGTTTTACCAAAACTATTAAAAATAATAAATATACCAAGTAAAAATATTATTATTCCAACAAATAAATTAGTTAAATACTCAACCTTACCAAATCCAAAAGGATGAACTTTAGTTGGTTTTTTTCTAGAAAGCTTTGATCCTATAAACGAAATAATATCCGTTATAAAATCACTAAAAGTATGCATTCCGTCCGCAAACAAAGACGTTAAATTAAAGAAAACACCACCTAATATTTTGATAATACCTATTACAAAATTATTAATCATTGAGTAAAACAAACATCTATATTCTTGTTTCATATTCTACCTCCTATTTTAATAATAACACAATTTAATAACTTTTTATATACTATTTTGAATATATAATATTTTTTAATTTTTATGCAACAATTCCAGGAGTTTTATATATTTTATAAAAAAAGAAAAATTAATTTAAAATTTCTCTTTAATAATCATACTTTGAATTAGTATATCTAGTAAGTTTGTTACCAATTAGGTAAATTACAATCGATAAAGCACACAATACAAAGCATAGATATCCAGTATTTATCAGTGGATTAAAATTTATTTTAATAGATGCCATAATAATCTTATCAGATATAATTTTGGAAATAAAGCCTGATAATAAGGGTATAACAAGTGCCAAAATAATACCAGATAAAACAAATGATACTCCTAAATCATATAACCATCTATAATATGATTTTTTAATTAATGCAATAATTAGTATAATTAATATAATAATACTTAAAACCATCCATCTAAAAGTATTAGTGTTAATTTTATCATATACATTAACAAGCATAACCTCTTTATTGGATAAATTATTTTTCATCTGTCTAACAACGTTTTTATAAACCTTATCCAGTCTTCCATCACTAATTAAAAAATCAGATATTTTATCTTTATCCAAAGAAGTTATTTCTACCCCTGCTTCAGCTAAAACGGATTCATTTTCATTAATTAAATTAATTATATCATCCGTAGTACTTGGAACTATAATTTCTTCATCTTCCATTATTGATTTAACAATACCATCTAAATATTTTTCGGTTATAATAGTCATTTCATAGCTATTACCAACGTTTGTTTCTATTTCATTCATAACTTCATAGTTAATATTATCATGATTCTTTTCTATAGCATCAATAACAATACTTGATATTTCTTTTTTTACTACATCTTTTGCCAAGGTATCAACTATCATATCTTTAACACAAAAACTAAAACATAAAACACAAGTAAAAAAAGTAATTAATAAAATTAGTATGATGGTTATAATTTTTTTCATGTTATCATTCCTTCTTTAAAGATTATAACACATAAAAAAATATATAGAAATAATAACAAATAAATAGTATAATATATATGAAAGGTAAGTAGTAATATGGATATTTTAAAGCAAGCGTTAATAGATTTTTTAAATAGAAAATCTAACATTGATTTAAAAGACATAAAAAGGGAGTTAAAAATAAATAATAATGCCGAAGCATTATTATTAGAAAGATGTTTAAAAGAACTTGAGATAGAAGGCATAATTTTTCAAGATCATAAAGGATTATACTCATTATTATGTAAACAACCAAATGTTGTTCATGGAAAAGTTCATTTTTTAACAAGTGGGGATGCATTAATAACCACAAAAGATAATATGCAAATTATTATTGATAAGAAAAATGCAAATGGGTTACTTGATAAAGATATAGTAACAGTAAATAATTTATGGAAAGATAAGAAAAATAATATTTATGGTATTTTATATAAAATAGTTAAAAGGAATTTGGAACAAATTTCTTGTGAAGTAATTTTTAAAAATGGTCAAAATATTTTGGTACCATACAATTCTAAATGTGAATCCGAAATTCATGTTAATCAAAAAGAACTTGATAAATATGGTGTTGGTGAAATACTTTTGGTTAGTCTAAATAAATCTGGTATTTATGATGGATATATAATTAAATCTATAGGTCATAAAGATGAACCGGACGTAGATGAAAAATCGATAGCCTATGATCATGGTTTTGAAGTAGAATATTCAAATAAATACTTAAAAGAACTTGAAGCAATACCTCTAAAAGTAGATGGTAATAAAGCCTTAAGAGAAGGAAGAGTTGATTTAAGAGATAAAAACATCTTTACCATCGATGGTAAAGATACAAAAGATATAGATGATGCTATTGGTATTGAGGTATTAAATAATGAAAATTATAAACTATATGTTTCAATTGCAGATGTATCTTATTATATAAAAGATGAAACGTCTATATGTAATGAAGCATATAGAAGAGGTACAAGTGTATATATGAATAATACTTGTATTCCTATGTTTCACCCTAAAATATCAAACGGAATATGTTCTTTGCACCCAGGAGTTGATAGATTAACTAAGACGTGTGAAATGATAATATCGCCTGAAGGTGAAGTATTAAGTTATGACATATATAAAAGTATAATTAATTCTAGAAAAAAGATGACGTATGAAGATGTTAATAAATTACTAATAGAAGATAAACAAGTTGAAGGATATGAAAATTTTAAAGATGATTTATTAATAATGAATGAATTATCTAAAAAACTTGATAAGCAGAAATTAAAAAGAGGATATCTTAATTTTAGTAGAGAAGAAATAATAGCTAAAGGAAAAGGAAATAACATAATATTCGAAAAAAGAGTTCAACAAGATGCAGAAAAACTTATTGAAAATTTTATGTTACTTGCTAATGAATCAGTTGCAGAATATATGTGGTATAGAGGATTGCCATCAATTTATAGAGTCCACGAAAGTCCAGAAGAAGAAAAAGTATTAAGCTTTATAGAAATGCTTAATAATATGGGATTTAACTTTAAGAGATGCAAGAATGTAACATCTAATAAATATATGCAAAATCTAGCCAACGAGCTAATGAATGCTGAAGAACTAGATAAAAACATATATTCAGAATTATTACTTATTGGTACCATGAAAAGAGCTAAATATTCAAATTACAATTTAGGACATTATGGATTAGCCCTTAAAAATTACACACATTTTACTTCACCAATTAGAAGATATGCTGATTTACAAATTCATAAACTATTAGATATATATTTAAGATTTCCAGACATTGATTATAACGAATTAGATAAATACCTTGAAGAAGTAGCAAAAAATTGTACAAGTAGAAGTTTAGAAGCAGACAAAGCAGAAATAGATGCTAAAAACATGAGAATGGCTGAATTCATGGAGAAACATATTGGTGAAGAATTTAATGGTATAGTAACTAATATAGGTTCTAGAAGTATGAAAGTAAGAACCGATGATGGAATATCTGGAGTTATTAATTATTCTGACATGATTGATGATAATTATATTTATTATTATGAACAAAATAAAATCGTTGGAAAGAAAACAAATGTAGAATATAAATTGGGTTCACCTATTAAGTTTATTGTTAAAGATGCATCAAAGAAAAATAGAACCATAACTTTTGCTGGTACATCATATAAAAAAGAAATAGGAACAAGTAAAACATATAAAAGAAAAGTTATGAATCATAATTCATAACTTTTTTTAAAAATAAAAGGACATGGTGGGTAATCATGTCCTTAAGCAATAAGGGAAGTCGTATACACTTCCAATAAAAAGAATACTATATATTTAACAATAAATCAAGTCTTTTTTTCAATTTTTCGATTTTTTTCGACATTTTTTTCTATTTACACACATAATTAGCCTTTTCTAATATTTTTATAATATTTTCATATTCATATTCTTTACCAATATTTAGTTTTCCATAAATATTTTCATTATCTTCAGAAATTATATTTATACTCATACCAGCATCTTGTAAATCAACGTATAAGTTATCTAATATATACTCTTTTTTCTTATCATATGTTAAATTGGCAATTAACTCATTACCTTTTCTTTCCATACTATATTTTATTTCTTGATTCTTATAATTATTTTCTAATGAATCTTGTAAAGCTGATAAATAATCAATGGTATTATCAACAATTTTTATATTTTTTTTAACCTTGATATTTTTTATCTTTTTACCATTTAAATTAACTACTATATTATTATTCATTACTATTTTTTTATCATTTATTTTTTTACTACATGTTATTTTCTTATTATTACCAAAAATCAAAGTAATAATTAAAACAGCAAGTATGATAGTGGTTATAACGATTATACAAATTATTTTTTTATTATTACATCTATTATTCTTTTTTGTCTTATTATCTTTTTTCATGCTTAATTTCCTCTTTAATTACTAATCTATTAAACTTTCACCAGTCATTTCCTTTGGTTTTTCTAATCCTAAAATCTCTAACATAGTTGGCGCTATATCAGCTAACTTACCATCTTTTAATTCTATATTTTCTTTTGTAATAAGGCATAAAACAGGATTAGTTGTATGAGAAGTTACTGGATTATGGTCTTTATCCCACATAACATCACAATTACCATGATCAGCGATTATTATTAAAACTCCACCAAGACTAATAACCTTATCATATATCTTAGATAAACAATTATCCATGTGTTCAACCGCCTTTTTAGCAGCCTCATATACTCCAGTATGTCCAACCATGTCTCCATTCGCTAAATTCATTATTGTAACATCATAATTTTCTACTTCTTTTAAGAAGTTATCAGTTACTTCGTATACACTCATCTCTGGTTTTAAATCATAAGTTGCAACCTTAGGTGATGGTATAATTATTTTTTTCATGTCATCGTACTTTACTTCTCTTCCACCATCAAAGAAAAAAGTAACATGAGGAAACTTTTCAGTTTCTGCTATTCTAAGTTGACTTAACCCATTTTCATGCAGATAATCAACTAATATATTTTTTAGATCCAAATCATCAAATGCATGCTTTGATAATACCGTCTCAGTAACAGGAAACATGGTTAATGTTTTAACATTATTAAAATGTTTAATTTCCATATCTTTTTCTTTAGCCATAGATTTATATTCACTTGGATTACTAAGACAAGTAAATAATTCTCTTATTCTATCTTTTCTAAAGTTAAAAGAAATAATTCCATCACCATCTTTAATAGGAACGTTATTTATTATTCCAGGGTGTATAAACTCATCATAAAGACCATCATTATAATTTTTATCAATTAATTCATTATAATCTTTATAAACAGGTCCATTACCATAAACAAATGCATCATACGCTAGCTTTAACCTATCAAAGTTATTATCCCTGTCCATCGCGTAATACCTACCGGATATAGTTGCAATTTTACCTATCCCTAGTTCTTTAATCTTCCCGTTTAAAATATCTAAATATTTAATAGCGCTTTTTTCATAAGTATCCCTACCATCTAAAAAGGCATGTATGTATACGTTTTCAA
>CALZLL010000039.1 GCA_945788325.1 uncultured Clostridium sp. | reverse complement strand
ATAAAGATAAAACCATTGATGATTTTGAGTTTAGTTTTAATAAAATAAGTAAATCTGGTGGATTATTTGATGTAGAAAAATTAATGAATATTTCTAGAAATTATTTATCAAGAATTAAAGCTAGTGAATTTTATGATATGTTAGTTAAATATGCTAAAGAATATGATAATGAATTTTATGAATTAATTACTAAATATAAAGACTTTACTATAGGACTTTTAAACATAGAAAGAGAACAAAAGAAACCTAGAAAAGATTATGAATCATTTTCTTCTGTTAAAGATTTAGTATGGTACATGTATGATGAATTATTTGATAAACATGATATAAATTATGAGTTTACTAACATAACTGATAAAGAAGAAATAATTAACATAATGAAAACGTATGTAGAAAAGTATTATGATGAAAACGATGATCAATCTACGTGGTTTGAGAAAATAAAGGATTTATCAGAAGAATTTGGATACGCAAGAGAAGTAAAAGAATATAAAGAAAATCCAGATAGTTATAAAGGACATGTTGGTGATGTTTCAATGGTAATTAGAGTAGCTCTTACTACTAAATCGATGACTCCTAACCTTTATGATATTATGAAGTTATTTGGTAAAGAAAGAATTATTAAAAGAATAGAAAAATTAGAGAAAAATCTCTAATTTTTTTATTTTTTAGGGGGATTTTAAAAATTATGTCTAACAATTAAAATGAGAGTACCTAATATGGGTAGTAGCTTTCCACCTCAATATGAACATAGAAAGGTGGCTGATATTTATGAAAAAAGAAACTAGTTTTCAAAAAGTAATAATTATCCTTTTAATTTTATTATTAGCCATACTAATATTTAAAATATAAAAGAAAAAAGCGTACATACCCAGGGGGTGTACGCTTTTTCCATTGTTAATTAATGGAAAGCTACTAACCTTTAAAGTTAGGTGCTCTCACTAATTAAATTATACAAAAATATTACTTTTATGTAAATAATTATTTAATTATTTTTATTAATAAAGGGTGATTTAGATGAAACAAAATAAGATAAACGAATTAAAATGTTTAGATAAGTATCAGTTAAAAGCGGTTACTTCGAAAAGAAAAGTAACTCTTGTATTGGCAGGCGCTGGTTGTGGTAAAACTTTTACGATAGTAAAAAAAATAGAATATTTGATAAATATCTTAAACGTTGATCCAAAAAGCATACTATGTATTTCTTTTACTAATGCTGCGGTTAATGATTTAAAAGAAAAAATAAATAGTAAAGTAGATGTTATGACTTTTCACAAGTTAGCACTAAAGATAATTGGCAAGAAAAAAGAAGTCTTAACGGAAGATATTTTAACGGATATAATAATGGATTCATTTTCAAATGATAAGTTATATGGGTTATATAAAATGGGTAAAAAAGATATGTATGAATTAGTTAGAACCTTTATTAATCTATTTAAGTCAAATAATTATTCATTAGATAAATTTTATGATTTTATAAACAAAGCAAATGGTAAAGATAAGGTTCTTTTAAAAGAAATAATGAAGTGTTATATCTGTTATGAATCTTACTTAAATAAAGAGAATTTAATGGATTTTAATGATATGATTAATATAGCAACAAATAAACTAGATACTTCAAAAGTTAGGTATAAATACATAATAATAGATGAATATCAAGATACTTCACTAGCTAAACTTAACTTAATAAAAAAGTTAGCTAAACTATCTAATTCAAACTTATTTATGGTAGGAGATGATTTTCAATCAATATATCGTTTTACTGGTTCTAACGTTAAGATAATTACTAATTTTAGAACGTATTTTCCTTTTGCTAAGTTAATAAAATTAAAAAATACTTATCGTAATTCAAAAGAACTTTTAAAAGTAGCTGGTAAGTTTATAATGAAAAATCCTTTTCAAATAAAAAAGAATTTAAAATCTAGTATCAGTATGATTAATCCTGTAGAAATAGTTTATTATAATGATTTAAACCATGCTATGAACAAGGTTATAACAAAGGATAAAGTTAATAATTTATTTATCCTTTCTAGAAACAATAGTGATTTAGAAAAAATATCAATTGGTAAAGTTGATTATCAAAAAATGAGTGCTCATAAATCAAAAGGCTTACAATCTGATTATGTTTTTATAATAAACGTAAATAATTCATCTAATGGTTTTCCAAATAAGTACGTAGATCATAAAATATTAAAATACGTTAATAACTATAAAGAATATTATCCATATGAAGAAGAAAGAAGATTATTTTATGTAGCTCTTACTAGGTGTAAGAAAAAAGTATATTTATTTGTGCCAAAAGATAATGAATCTATCTTTATAAAAGAGTTAAAACAGTATAAAAACGTCCATATAAGAGAAAACTAAAGATGGTGATATCTATGTTTAGTAATTATAAAATAATTAATGATGTACTTTATTTATACGTTGATGATAAGTGTGAAATAGGTAGTTTATTTAATAGAGAAAAACAGGTAAGTATTTCTAAAAAGATAAGAAATTATATAAAAGAACATAAAATTAATTTTAATGGTACAAAAGTGGTTCTTTTATTAAGTGGATTACTTTTGGGAACTATTTATCTTAATAATGATTTAAAAAAAGAAGATTATAAGACTAATGAAGAATATAAGTATGTTGTAAACGTTGTTGATAGAAATATTCCAAAAATTAGAGTAAAAGAAAAAATAGATGAAGTTAAATCAAATGTAGAAAATAAAGAATTTGATGTTAAAGAAGAAAATAACAATTTAAATATTAAAAAAGAGCAAATGAATATTGATAAAAGTACACAAAATTCAAATAATCTTGCAAATATTAATGACACATCAATTCTAGACAATAATATATCAAATTCAAATAATATTTCATCAGGTATACTTATAAAGTTAAGACGATCTAATGGTGAAATAACTGAAATGGATTTAGAAGAATATTTAGTTGGTGTTGTTGCAGCAGAAATGCCAGCATCATTTAATATTGAGGCATTAAAGGCACAATCGGTAGTTGCAAGAACATACACTTTAAAGCTTTTGGAAAGTAATCGAGAAATAACTGACGATGTTAAAACTCAAGTTTATAAAAGTAATAATGAATTACAAAATATGTGGGGTTCTAATTACAATAATTACTATCAGAAAGTTAAAAATGCGGTAGAACAAACAAAAGGATTAGTAATTAAATATAATGGTTCTTTAATAGACGCGGTATATCACTCTACTAGTAATGGTTATACCGAGGACGCTATAAACGTATGGGGAAATAATATTCCATATTTAAAGACTGTTACGTCTCCTTGGGATACATCCTCTACTTCTTATTTAAGAAATACAAACATTGGATTTGATGTTATTTCTAATGCATTAAAAATAAATTTTGATTCTTCTTCTACGATTGATGTTATATCAAGGGATGATAGTAATAAAATTTTAAAAGTAAGATTTAATGATAAGGAATATAGCGGTGTAGAAATAAGAAATTTGCTTGGTTTAAGATCAACTGATTTTGATGCCGTAATTCTGGAAAATGGGGTTAATTTTACCACTAGGGGATATGGTCATGGAGTAGGAATGAGCCAATATGGTGCTAATGGTATGGCTAAATCCGGGTATTCTTTTGAACAAATTTTGAATCATTATTATCTTGGTATAAAAATAGTTAAAGCTTAAAATAAACTTTAACTATTTTTATAATCACTTAATTAATTTTTAAGTTATTTATTTTTTTGTCTATATCTTCTATATCTTTATCCAAATATAACATATTTATTAATTCTTTATTTTCTAAGTTACCAAATAGATTTTCTTGTAATAATTCAATAACCAAATCTTTTTTATTTTTATCAAGATATGCATCTAAAAGATTTATACTTCTATAAAAATCAAACATATATTCTACATAATAACTAATTTCTTCATCACTGTACATAACTTCATATAAAAGATATTTTCTTGCGGCTTCTTTAGCACATTTTACGTTGTAATTAATATTTTGTGATGATAACCCTTTATTTTCTTTATCAAGTATTATAGCATGTAACATTTCAAAAAAAGATGGAACAAATTCATTGTAACACTTACCATTAATTTTTTGATATACATGAGCTTTTTCATGAGTCATACTTATAATCATTCTTTGATTATTTTCATTAGGCAAAGTAATTAAAGCTTTATTTGTACCAACTTTTGCATCAGCTTTAAAACTTTCATATTTATCACTTATTTGATAGTTTATTTTTAAATCACATAAATCTATTTTTGCATCTACTTTATTTTTAAAAAATTCTTTATAAAAAAGATTAGTTATTTTATCAGCTTGTTTTATACTTACTTGTTTTTCTTTCATTTTCATAGTAGGTTCATTAATTGTTAGTATGTCATTTGCCATTCTTTTTATTTTTGTACTCATATAATTGATTCCCCTTTTTTTGTAGTAGTTATTATACATGAATTTATAAAAAAGTAAATATTTGTCGCATGATTTTTTTAATATTTAAAACGTCGCATGATTAACATTTACTAAGGAGGAATCATGAATAAATATAATATTAACGGACTAACAGATAAAGAAGTTATTGAAAATAGAAAAAAATTTGGTTCTAATGATATAAAACAAAGTAAAACTAATAGTTTTTTATCATTATTAATTGAATCACTAGGAGATCCTATAATAAAGATACTTTTAATAGCACTAGCGATAAAAATAGTTTTTTTATTCAAAGATTTCGATTGGTATGAAACACTTGGCATATTAATAGCTATATTTTTAGCTTCTTTTATATCTAGTATATCTGAATATGGTAGTGAAAAAGCTTTTAGTAAGCTTAAAGAAGAATCACTTAAACTTAAGTGCCGGGTAAAACGTAATGGAAAAATAACAGAACTACCAATAGATGAGGTTGTTACAAATGATATTGTAATGCTATCTTCTGGAGATAAAGTACCAGCTGATGGAATAATTATTTCAGGAGAAGTAAGTGTAGATGAATCAAGTATAAACGGAGAATCAAAAGAGGTTCATAAAGAAAAAGTTAGTAAAGGAAATGTTAAAGATAAAAATAAACTTTTTAGGGGAACAGTTATATATCAAGGTACTGCTTTAATGCTTGTAACCAAAGTTGGTGATGGGACTTTTTATGGTAAGATAGCTAGTGAGCTTCAAGAAAAACCTAGTGAAAGCCCGCTTAAGATTAGACTTAGAAATCTTGCTAAGATAATAAGTACCTTTGGATATGTTGGAGCTTTTTTAGCATCTATTTCTTATTTATTTTCGGTAATTGTGGTAGATAATGGCTTTGTTTTAAGTAGAATAGTAAATACGATAACTAATTTTCCATTAATGATGGAATACATAATATATGCCCTTACTTTATCTGTTACAATAATAATTGTATCCGTTCCAGAAGGTTTACCAATGATGATAACACTTGTTTTATCTTCTAACATGAAAAGAATGATAAAAGATAACGTATTAGTAAGAAAGATGGTTGGTATAGAGACAGCGGGTAGTCTTAATATATTGTTTAGTGATAAAACCGGTACGATAACCACTGGTAAATTAGAATGTAACATTATAATAGATGGTAAACTAAATGAATATAAAAATGAGGGTAGTATAAAAAATAATAACTATTTAAAAATACTTAAAACTTCTATGGTAGTTAATAACATGGCATCATATGATGGTGATAAAATAATAGGCGGTAACGTAACTGATAGATGTTTGTTATCTTTTTTTAAACCATTTTCTATAGATGGTGTAAAAATAATTAAACAAATACCTTTTGATAGTAAAAATAAGTATATGATAACGGTAATTGATGATAAAAACGTAAGAAATTTAATAAAGGGAGCACCTGAAGTCATACTTGATAATTGTAAATATTGTTATGATGAAACTGGTAAAAAAAATATGTTTTTTAACAAACAAAAGGTTATAAATAAAATAAATGACGCAACTAAAAGTGGCATTAGGGTAATTGTTTTAGCAACCAGTAACCACATAACTGAAACACTTTTTAAAGATTTAACCTTTGTAGGAGCAATATTAATAAAAGATAAGGTAAGAAAAGAAGCTAAAGAAGGAATTAAATTAGTTAATGAAGCTGGTGTTAAAACCG
>CALZLL010000038.1 GCA_945788325.1 uncultured Clostridium sp. | reverse complement strand
AACGTAACGGGTAAATTACATTTGGGTCATGCTTGGGATACTACTTTACAAGACATTATAATTCGTTATAAAAAAATGGATGGATATGATGCTTTATGGCTTCCTGGAATGGATCATGCTGCTATTGCAACAGAAGTTAAAGTAGTAGATAGGTTAAAAAAACAAGGTATAAATAAGCGTGATTTAGGAAGAGAAGGTTTTTTACAAAAAGCTTGGGAATGGAAAGAAGAATATGCTTCTACCATAAGAAGTCAATGGGGCAAATTAGGTCTTGCGCTTGATTATTCAAAAGAACGTTTTACGCTTGATAAAGGTCTTAATGATGCCGTAATTAAAGTTTTTGTTGATTATTATAACAAAGGCATAATATACCGTGGTGAAAGAATTATTAACTGGGATCCAGTTCAGAAAACAGCTTTATCAAATGAGGAAGTTATTTATAAAGATATACCTGGTGCTTTTTATCACATAAAGTATTTTATTGAAGATAGTAACGATTATCTTGAAGTTGCAACAACAAGACCTGAAACTTTATTTGGCGATACAGCGGTTGCGGTAAATCCAAGTGATGAAAGATATAACAAATTAATTGGTAAAAATGTTATTTTGCCAATCGTTAACAAGTTAATTCCAATCGTTGGGGATGAACATGCTGATCCTAGCTTTGGAACGGGTGTAGTTAAAATAACGCCGGCACACGATCCAAATGACTTTGAAGTAGGTAATCGTCATAACTTAGAAAGAATTATAGTTATGAATGAGGATGCAACCATGAACGAAAACGCTGGAAAGTATGAAGGTATGGATAGGTACGAGTGTCGTGATGCATTAATTAATGATTTGAAAAAAGAAGATTTATTAATCAAAATAGAACCTATGACTCACAGTGTTGGTCATTCAGAAAGAACTGGTGTAATGGTTGAACCATATCTTTCAAAACAATGGTTTGTTGATATGAAAAAGTTATCTAAAAACGTTTTAGATAATCAAAAGAATAAAGATACAAAAATTAATTTTGTTCCAAAAAGATTTGAAAAGATATTAAATAACTGGATGAGTGATTGTCATGATTGGTGTATATCAAGGCAATTATGGTGGGGACATAGAATTCCAGCTTGGTACAAAGATGATAAAGTATACGTTGGAAAAGAAGCTCCAAAAGAAGAAGGTTGGGTGCAAGATGAAGATGTATTAGATACTTGGTTTTCTTCAGCATTATGGCCTTTTAGCACGCTAGGTTGGCCTAATAATACTCCTGATTTAGAAAGATATTTTCCAAATAATGTATTGGTAACTGGATATGATATTATCTTTTTCTGGGTATGCAGAATGGCTTTTCAATCACTTGAATTAACTGGTAAAAGACCTTTTAAAGATTGTTTAATACATGGTCTTATTCGTGATAAACAAGGTAGAAAAATGTCTAAGTCACTAGGTAATGGTGTAGATCCTATGGACGTTATTGATGAGTATGGAGCTGATTCTTTAAGATGGTTTTTAACAACTAATTCAGCGCCAGGACAAGATTTAAGATATGATGAAGATAAGGTAAAGGCAACTTGGAACTTTATCAATAAAATATGGAATGCCTCTAGATTTGTTTTAATGAACACGGAAGACTTGCAAAAAATAGATTTAAGTAATTTAACTAATAGTGATAAATGGATGCTTACTAAACTTAATAAAACGATTAAGAGTGTTAGAAAAAACATGGATAAGTATGATTTTAACTTAGTTGGTAACGAACTTTATAAGTTTATTTGGGAAGACTTTTGTGATACGTACATAGAATACAGTAAATCATCTTTAAATAATATATCTACTAAATCTACATTAATATTAACATTAACTAATATCATTAAAATGCTTCATCCGTTTATGCCTTATGTTACTGATGAAATATATAATGCTATGCCTATTAAAGAAAGTGAAAATATAATATTAGCTAGTTATCCAACATATGATAAGAATATGATTTATAATGAATGTGAAAAACAAATTGATGCACTTATTAATATAATAACAAATATTCGTAATGCAAAAGTATCTAATAACATTCCAAAAGAGTTTGGAATAATAAATAATCTTGATGAAAAATATAAAGCAATAATAAATAATAATAAAGATATCTTGACAAGACTTTTAAAATGCGATATTATATTATCTTCTAATGAAGAAGACACAACTTTAGATGTTGTATTACCTTATGGAAATGTTACTTTGTCATTTAAAGGAAAAGAAGTAACTAAAGAAGATTTAGAAGCGTTAGAAAAAGAAAAAAAATCTTTAGAAAATAGCATTGAAAGAAGAAAAAAACTTTTATCTAATGAAAAATATGTTAATAATGCACCATCTAACATAGTTGATGCAGAAAGACAAAAATTAGAAGAAGAAGAAAACAAATTAAAAACAATTATCGAAAAGTTAAAATAAGAAAGATAGGTGGTTTTGGATGCTATATTGCATGGAAAGTTTAGGAAGAAGTTATGTAGAAGAAGATGAAACTTATGTTTTATTTGAAAAAGTATTAATAGATTATTTACCTTTTGCAAATGATAATGCCGAGTTAAAGGTAAATGATTTACATACTAAATATTTTCTTGCTCTTGAAGAATTATATTCAATGTCAAAATCAAAAGATGCAAGCGATATGAATAGTGAAGAAAAAATGGCTGATTCGTTAGCATGGTATAAAGCTTGTGGTTTAATTCATATAAAAGAAGGTAATTACTATATAAATTCTGAAGCTTTAAAACGTAAATTTCTTGAATATGAAGAATATAAAGAAAAGAAAATGAATGGTTCATACACTAAAGGTTCTAAAAAATAGAACCTTTTTTCTTGTAAAAAAATAATAAATAATATATACTTTATATGAAAAGAGGTGCTTTATGAAACTTAAGCATAGTTATTTTTATACATTAAGAGAAGATGCTAAAGATGAGGAATCAATATCTGGTAACTTACTAACTAGAAGTGGAATGATTAAAAAATCTTCAAGCGGGGTTTATATGTATTTACCACTTGGATACAAGGTAATGAAAAACATTGAAAAGATAGTAAGAGAAGAAATGGAAAACATAAATGCTGGTGAGCTTTTAATGCCAGCATTAATACCAGAAGAAGTGTATGAGTCATCTGGTAGAAGAAAAGCTTTTGGAAGTGATATGTTTGCTCTTAATGATAGGTTTTCTAAAAATTATGTTTTAGCACCTACTCATGAAGAACTTTTTACAATTGCAGCAGCTTCTAAAATAAAATCTTACAAAGATATGCCTTTTAGTATTTATCAAATACAAGATAAATTCAGGGATGAACCAAGATGTAGATATGGTCTTATTAGGGTTAGAGAGTTTTTAATGAAAGATGCATACTCGTTTGATTGTGATGAAAAAGGACTTAATGATTCTTATAATAACATGTATAATGCATATAAGAAAATTTTTACAAGGTTAGGTATAAATTATGCGATAGTTAAATCTGATACTGGTGCAATGGGTGGTATATTATCAGAAGAATTTCAGGCGATAACTGATATTGGAGAAGATAAGCTAGTTATTTGTGATGAATGTGGTTATGCTTCTAATAGTGATGTTGCAAAGTGTAATTTATTAACCAAAAAAAGTGATGAGGAAATAAAAATAAGGGAGCTTATTAAAACTCCTGATGCTGGGACGATTGAAGAAGTATCTAACTTATTAGAAGAAGAACCATCTAAGTTTGTAAAAACTTTAATTTATAAAGTAGATAATAAATTTTATGCAGTATTAGTTAAAGGTAACATGGAAGTTAATGAAGCTAAGTTAAAAAAACTTTTAAAAGCTAATGAAGTTTGCTTAGCAAGTGCATTAGAAGTTGAAGATGTAACTGGTGCTAAAATTGGTTTTGCAGGGCCTATAGGTCTTGAAGTGCCTATTATATTAGACAATGAAGTAATGTGTATGAAGAACTTTATTGTTGGTGCTAATAAAACTGACTATCATTATAAAAACGTTAATTTGGAAGATTTTAATTATTTAATGACGGCGGATATAAGATGTATTACTGAAAATGATTGTTGTCCTAAGTGTGGTAAAAAGCTAATATTTAAAAATGGCATAGAAATTGGTAACACTTTTAAATTAGGCACTAAATATTCTGAAAGTTTAGGATTATATTATTTAAATAAAGAAAATGAGAATATGCCAGTATGGATGGGATGTTATGGAATAGGTATAGGTAGAGCAATGGCTTCGGTGGTTGAACAAAGTAATGATGATAAAGGAATAATATGGCCAATGGAAATTGCACCTTTTAAAGTGGCTATTGTAGTTGTTAATACTGATGATGAAGCTCAAATGGATGCAGCAAATTATTTATATGAAAATTTACGCAAGATAAAAATTTCTACCATACTAGATGATCGAGAAGAAAGAGTTGGAGTTAAATTTAATGACATGGATTTAATTGGAATACCAATTAGAATAACCATCGGAAATAAGATAAAAGATCAAATCGTAGAGATAAAGCAAAGAAAAAAAGATGAGTTTGAAGAGGTATCATTATATGATGCATTAGTTAGGGTTGAAGACATAATTGATGGTGAATAAGCAAAAAAATAGCAAAAAATGCTATTTTTTTAATTTTTTTTTAATTTTTTAGGGGGATTTTAAAAAAAATGGAGAATAATTAAATTAGGAGGGCATATTATGGAAAAAATACCCTATGATTTAATTTTAGAAATTCAGCGTAAAGTAAACATAGTAGACGTTATAGGTGAATATCTTCCTTTAGAACAAAAAGGAAAGAACTATTTTGCGATATGCCCATTTCATGATGATCATAATCCATCTATGAGTATCTCGCCGGAAAAACAAATTTATACATGTTTTGTTTGTGGTGCGTCAGGTAATGTTTTTAATTTTATTATGAATTATGACAACATAAGTTTTACTGAAGCGGTTATAAAAGTAGCTGAAAAAGTTGGTATAAACATAGATGTAAAAAACAAACTACCAAGCAAAAAAGTAGATGATGTAAATAAAAAGTTTTATGACATGTTTGATCTTGCTAATAAGTATTATCAAAATAATATAAAAAGTATATATGGTAAATCGGCCATCAAGTATTTACATGATCGCATGATTGATGATGATATTATTAATACTTTTGAAATTGGATTATCTATGAATGATAATAACATCAGCAAACTATTAACAAATAAAGGATTTGATAAAAACGATTTAATTGATATAGGATTATGTGGTATTAAAGATAATTTTGTTTATGATGTTTTTAGAAATAGAATAATGTTTCCTTTATATAATACACTTGGTCAGGTAGTAGGTTTTTCAGGAAGAATCTATAATGGCGAAGCTGATAGCAAATACGTAAATTCAAAAGAATCTATAATTTTTAAAAAGGGTATGCTTTTGTATAATTATCATCGTGCGTTACAATCTGCAAGGGATGAAAGAAAAATAATAGTTGTTGAAGGGTTCATGGACGTTATAAGACTTTACACGATTGGAATAAAAAACGTTGTAGCAACCATGGGGACTGCTATTACAAAAGAACATGCTGAATTGATAAAAAAGTTATCTAAAAACGTTGTTTTATGTTTTGATGGTGATAAAGCAGGTGAAAAAGCTACCAAAAGTGCTTTAGAAGCATTAGAGAAAATTGGTATAAACCCAAAAATAATTAGATTAGAAAATGATTTAGATCCTGATGATTACATAATAAAAAAAGGAAAAGAGGCATACTTAAATCATTTAAATAACGCTATGAGTTCATTAGAATTTAAGATTGATGTTAATAAATCTAATACTGATTTTAATGACTATCAAAACGTATCTAATTACTTGAATGATATAACAAAAGATTTAAGAAAAATAAAAGATAAAGTTGTTTATGAATTAACTATTAATAAAATTTCTAAAGAAACTGGCGTTAGTGTTGATACTATAAATGGCTTAGTTAAAGAAATCCCAAAAAACGAAGTAAAAATAATAGATAAAAGAAAACAAATTAAAAAAGATAAGTATGAAAAAGCTGAAGAGTATTTAGTACATTATATGTTACGAAGTGTGGGTGCTATTACTTTGTATCAAAATAAAGTTTCTTATTTATCTAATAAAACGCTTTCGATGATAGCAATGCAAATATTAGAGTTTTATGAAAAAAATGGATATATTAACACAACTGATTTTACTTTGTTTTTAGAAGATAAAACCAGCTTAATAAACGAGACACTAAGAATAGATGATTTAAAACTTCCATGCGAAATAAATGATGATGTAATAAATGATTATATAAATACGATCGATGAAGGATTAATAAAAAAAGAAATAGAAAATATAAAAAACAAAATAAGTAACGAAACAAACGTAGCTAAAAAAGTTGTATTACTTGAGAAACTACGTTCATTAAAGAAAAAGGAGTGTAAATAATGAAAGAAATTAAAACATTTGAAGAAAGAAAAAA
>CALZLL010000037.1 GCA_945788325.1 uncultured Clostridium sp. | reverse complement strand
ATGCAATTATAGATTTTTTTCAAAAATTACTTGCATTTAACTCTTTAACTAACAAAATATTAGTATTTTATTGACCTTTTTTATTTTCTATGCTATATTGACACTAGAAAATTTTTAGGTGATGTTTTATGTCTAAAATTATGATTAATGGCAATGTATTTTCTAGTAATGATAAAGAGTATATAAAAGATATTAAAGCCATAAAAAAAGATAATACTATTACTTATAGTAAAGATGGTATAAAAGTAAAAATACAATTATTAGATAATAAAGTTTTACTAGAAAGAGAAAATGATAACATGAAGCTTAATCTAGAATTTGAAGAGAGTAAAAAATTGGTTAGTAAATACGTGATTAAAGACTTAAATTTAAATATAAAAATTGAAACTAAAACTAATAGGCTTATCATTGACAAAAACATGATAAAAGCCCAATATGATTTGTTTATGAATGGTGAATTTAGTGATAATTTTATATTTGAATTAGAATGGAGCGAGTTATAATGAACATAAAAAAGCAAATAAAAGATATTATTTTTAATGCTTTAGTTAGTTTAAATATTGATTTTGATAAGGATAAAATAGTTGTAGAGATTCCTAAAAATCATGAAAACGGAGACTTTTCAAGTAATATTGCAATGCAATTAACAAAGGTATTAAAGGATAATCCAAGAAATATAGCTGAAAAAATAGTGTCTGTTATTAAAGATAAAGAAGAAGTAGAGAAAGTACAAATAGCTGGTCCAGGTTTTATTAATATTTATTTAAAAGATGAATATGTTTTTAGCGGTATATCAAAAGTTATCGAAGAAGATTATGATTACGGAAAAAGTACGATTGGTAATAACGAAAAGATAAATATAGAATTTGTTAGTGCTAATCCAACCGGGATTCTTCATTTAGGTACTGCTCGAGGAGCGGCGTATGGTGCTAATTTAGCTAATATTATGTCTTTTGCGGGATATGATGTTACGAAAGAATATTATATAAATGATGCTGGTAACCAAATAAATAATCTTGGTGTTTCTGTAAAAGAACGATATAAAGGATTATGTGGTTTAGAGGAAAACATGCCAGAAGATGGTTATTATGGTTCTGAGATAATAGATATTGCTAAAACTATTAAAGAAGAATATGATGATAAAAAATTAGAAGAAGATTTAGAATTTTTTAAGAAAATAGCAGTTGATTATTTGCTTAATATAATTAAAACGGATTTATCTAATTTTGGAGTTTGTTTTGATGTGTGGACTAGTGAAAAAAGTATTAGGGCAAAAGGTCGCATAGAAGAGTCTTTAAAGATTCTTGATGAAAAGGGTTTAGTATTTGAAAAAGAGGATGCCAAATGGCTTAAAACAACCGTATATGGTGATGATAAGGACAGGGTTCTAGTTAAGTCAGATGGTAGTTATACGTATTTAGTTCCTGATATTGCATATCATTTAGATAAGTTTGATAGAGGTTTTGATTATTTAATAGATGTATTTGGTGCTGATCATCATAGTTATGTATCAAGACTTAAAGCTAGTATTGAAGCTTTAGGTTATGATAAAGATAAATTAGAAGTAAGACTTCTTCAAATGGTAAGACTATTAAGGGATGGGCAAATTGTTAAAATGAGCAAAAGAACTGGTGGTAACATAACCATTTCTGAACTTGTTGATGAAATAGGAAAAGATTCTGCAAGATACTTTTTTGCAACCAGATCCTTAGATGGACAAATGGATTTTGATATTAATTTAGCTGTTAAAAAATCAAGTGATAACCCATTTTTCTACGTTGGTTATGCACATGCTAGAATATGTTCAATTTTTAATGATGCAAAAGAAAAAAATATAGGTGTAAGTTTTACTTCAAATAAAATAATTAACAAAGACGCAAGATCACTTTTATTAAAAGTATATGAATTTGGTGATGTTGTTGAAAATGCTGCGTTAAAAAAAGAACCTCACTTAATTACTAATTATGTGTATGAATTAGCAAGTATGTTCCATAATTATTATGGTAAACATAGAATATTAACTGATGATATAACTGAATCATCAGAGAGCTTAGGTTTAATAAAAACAGTTAAAATAACCATATTTAATGCTTTAAAATTAATAGGTGTTAGTGCACCAGAAAAAATGTAGGAGGAATTATTTATGAACGTTAGACAAATGCCTTTAGAGGACTTAGAATTATTATCTTATACTGATATAGCTTATGAGCTTTTAAAACTAGATAAAAAATCAAAAAAAACAAATGATTTATTTAAAGAAGTTTGTAATTTATTACAAATAAGTGAAGATAACATGCTAGATATGATAGGAGACTTTTATACAACGCTTACTACTGATAAAAGATTCATTCTTCTTGATACGGCTGAATGGGATCTAAGAGATGCACATTCTGTAAAAACTATAATAGATGATGAAGAAGATGAAGAAGCGGATGATGAAGAGGAAGAAACGGAAGAAGAACCTGAAGAGACAGAGGATGAAGCAGTAACTGATAATATAGAAGACTTTGATGATCAAGATGATGATATGGATGATTTAGAAGATTTAGCAATAGTTTCAGAAGAAGAGATGGATGAGTAATGTTTGAAAGATTAGAAGCAATAAAACAAAGAAATGAATTTATAACTAATGAACTAACAAAACCAGAAGTAATAAGCGATGTTAGTTTAACTACTAAATTATCTAAAGAAAAATCTGGTCTAACCGAAATAATAGAATGTTATGATGCATATTTAAAAGCAAAAGAAGAATATGAAGAAGCAAAAGCACTAGCTAATGATCCGGAATTAGGTGAATTTGCAAGGGAAGAAGAAGAAAAACAAGAACAAAAGCAAAAAGAATTAGAAAAAAAGCTAGAAATATTGTTATTACCAAAAGATCCTAATGATGGTAAAAACATTATCGTTGAAATAAGAGGAGCAGCTGGTGGTGATGAGGCAAACATCTTTGCTGGGGACTTATATGACATGTACTCTAGGTATGCTGAATCAGAAGGATTCAAAGTAGAAGATTTAGAAAGTACACCAAGCGCAGCCGGAGGGTTCTCAGAAATATCATTCATGGTTAAAGGTGATGGGGCTTATTCTAAACTTAAATATGAATCAGGTGCTCACCGCGTTCAAAGGGTTCCAGCAACAGAATCACAAGGAAGGGTTCATACCTCAACAGCAACGGTACTTGTAATGCCTGAAGTTGATGATTTAGATTTTGAACTTGACATGAACGAGGTAAGAATAGATATCACAAGAGCAAGTGGAAATGGTGGTCAAGGAGTTAATACAACTGATAGTGCTGTTAGATTAACTCATATACCAACTGGTATAGTTGTTTACTCTCAAACTGAAAGATCACAAATAAAAAATAAGGAAAAAGGTTTTAAGATTTTAAAATCAAGGGTATATGATCTTAAAATGAGAGAGCAAGAAAAAGAAGTTGGTGCTGAAAGACGTAGTAAAATAGGTACTGGTGATAGATCTGAGAAGATAAGAACGTATAACTATCCACAAAACAGGGTAACTGATCATCGAATTGGATATACTACTAATAACTTAGATAGAATAATGAACGGTAAATTAGGTGAAGTAATAGAAGCTTTAATTACTGAAGATCAAAGAAGAAAATTAGCTGGAGAATAATCTTTAGCTTTTTTAATAGGTGTTAAATGAATAAAGAAATAGAATATTTAAAAAAGTATTATAATGGTGATATAAATGATGCAATAAAAAGATTAGAAAATGGTGAACCAGTTCAATACATAGTTGGCAACGTTGATTTTTATGGATATATATTAAACGTAAATAAAGACGTATTAATACCAAGAAGGGAAACAGAAGAATTAGTAGAAGAAGTAATAAAACGCTCTAAATTATTTAATAATCCAACTATAATAGATATTGGTACAGGTAGTGGCGCTATTGCAATTAGCTTATTAAAAGAGCTTAATTGTCATGTTTACGCTTCTGATATTAGTAATAAGGCTCTTATGGTAGCGAAAGAAAATGCTATAAAAAATAATGCTAATATAACGTTTTTACAAGGCGATATGTTAAAACCTTTCATAGATAACAAAATCAAAGTAGATATTATAGTAAGTAACCCACCATATATTAAAGAAAATGAAGAAATAGAAGATATCGTTAAAAATAATGAACCTAATATAGCTTTATATGCTAAAAATAATGGTTTAGAGTTTTATGAAAGTATTTTAAAAGATGCTAATAGAGTATTAAAAGAAAAATATTTAATAGCATTTGAAATTGGTAAAACACAAGGTAATGACATAAAGTTATTAGCACATAAGTACCTTGGTAATGTAAAAGTCGAAATAAAAAAAGATTTGTCTTTAAATGATAGGTTTATTTTTGTATATAATTATTAAAAATCACTCACTAATTAATAGAGGGTGATTTTTAAATGAAAAAAATAATTATTATTTTATTGGCAGTTTTAAGTATAGTAATGGTTTATAATAATTTTAATAAAAGTGAAAATGTTAAAATACCAGACTCTGCAATAAGATTTAGAGTTTTAGCTAATAGTAATTCTCCTAGAGATCAAAAGATAAAAGAAGACGTAAGAGATAAAATGCAAAAGGAATTATATACTTTACTTGAAAATTCTAAAAGTATAAAAGAAGCTAGAGGATTAATAAGTGATAACATGCATAATTTTAATAATATTTTATCAAAAGAAATGGAAGATAAGGATTATTCATACACAATTGATTATGGAATGCATGAATTTCCAGAAAAAACATATAAAGGAATAACTTATGAAGCGGGTGAATATGAATCCCTTCTTGTTACTTTAGGGGAAGGTAAAGGTGATAACTGGTGGTGTGTACTTTTTCCACCTTTATGTTTGATGGAGGCTGAAGAAACAAATACTGATGAAGTTGAATATAAATCTTTTATAAAAGAAATAATTGAAAAATATTTTTAATACTAATGTAATAATATAATGTAGGAAGGTGATTTATCATCGTAAACATTATATTAATAGGTATTAGTTTAAGCATGGATGCGTTTGCACTAGCTATTGCATATGGTATAGAAAAAGTAAAATTAAAAAACATAATAATAACCGCTATAATAGTAGGATTATTTCACTTTTTTATGCCACTTATTGGAAATTATTTAGGTATTTCGCTATTCGAATATACCATTATAAAACCTAGATATGTTTTATTTTTAGTGTTTTTAATATTATCGATAGATATGTTTATGCATTTTTTTGAAGAAAAACCAAAAATAAGGCCTTTAAATATGATTGGAACCTTATTATTTGCTTTATCAGTTAGTTTTGATAGCTTCTCTGTCGGTATCGGAATCAACTATATTTATGATAATATATTAATAATAACTTCATGTTTTTGTATAATTAGCTTTTCTTTTACTTTAATTGGATTTTATTTAGGTAAAAAACTATCTAATAGTATAGGTAAATATTCGTTTTTAATAGGTAGTTTAACGTTATTTTTATATTCTTTAATGGTGTTGACAAATTGAATTTTTTGTGGTAATATATACGGCATTCAAACAAAAGGGGGAGATTTGAATGGAAAACAATGAAAAAAAATTACAAGATTATGATACAACGTTAGCTAACGCTAAATTTAAGAAAATAACTACTGGTATTACTGCTGTTGTTTTAGCAGGTGCAATGATTATTGGTGGTTCAAAAGTAGCTAAACTTTTAAAAGGTGATGTAAAAGCAGAACCAGAAACTACTGTGACACAAGAAACAGATCAACAAAATGAAGAGTTTGGTGTTTTATATTTATGTGAAGATTTTGATATAAATGATGAAGTTGCTGTAAACGAAAGAGCTCAAGCAATTTATGATATTTCTGAAAAGCAAGTGGAAGTTTCTGATATTAAAAACATAATATATTTAGTAAATGAAAAATTCGATAAAATTGATTATAAAGGAAAAACTACTGATGAAGATAAGTTTAAGTATGTACAAGAATTAATAACCAAAGATTGTTTTCAATTATTAGATGATAATATTCAAGATGAAGGTGAAAGAGCAATTGATTTAATAAAAGAAGAAAAAGAGGTTAAAGAAGTTGTAGAAGGTCAAAAAGATATATATGCATATATGTTTGAGGCTAGCCATCCAGAAAAAGATTCAGCATTTACAATTGCTCAAATAATTGAAGAACAAAATGATAATATAAAAAATTCTTTAGTATCTCATTTCGAACAAACAGGTAAAGACTTAATTTATACAATCGAAGGTTTAAAAGATGCTAATTTATCCGATGGGTATGGAACTGTAGACTATTTAGATGGAATGTCAAAAGAACCATTATTCCCTGGTATAAAAATGGATACTAATTACGTAGATTCTTATACTAATAGTTTATTTGCTTCTTGGGCGAAGGCTGAAGGAATTGATTATAGTAAATTATTAGAAGGTAGTAATTGTGCTTCTAAAACCAAAGAAGGAAAAAAATATAATGCATCTGATGCAATAAAAGCAAATTCTATTGAGAGTACTACGGTAAAAGCTAATGATATTAAAAAAGGTGGAAAACACGTAAAAACACAAACTTCTAAGAAAAACACAGAAGTCACAACAACAATAGAAACTGAAAGCTCTACTATGAAAGTAACTGAAGGAACAACTAGAATGCCAGATGGTAATAAAGTTGAAATAACGACTGATAAAAATGGTGATGGACATGGGGAAGTTACTGAAAAAGGTGGAGATGTAGTAGAAGAAAAAACAGAGATAAGTGGTGGAGAGGTTATAGATGTGATTACGGAAGAA
>CALZLL010000036.1 GCA_945788325.1 uncultured Clostridium sp. | reverse complement strand
ACCTGTTATAAGTATAATTGTATTTTTAACTTTATTTATAAATATTTTAATTGATAATAACATTATTACTATATTCACTACTAATAATTTAAGTTTATTAAATTGGTTCTCTATAATTAATGAAATTAGTAATATTAAAGTAATAGGTCAAACTATGTATACCACATATGCTTTTTATTTTGTTTTAGCAAGTATTGTTTTATTAATAGGTATTATAGGTTCTATTATATTAAGTAAAAGATCTAACAAAAATGTTAGAAGATATCAATTAGTTTATCAACAAATTTCAAGAAATATAGAAAACGCTGTATTTTTAATAGATTAAAGCATTTATATCTCAATGGATAGAGGTCTAAGCTACGAACTTAGAGGTTATTGGTTCGATTCCAATTAAATGCTTTATAGTACTCTTAGCTTAATGGATAAAGTAACAGTCTTCTAAACTGTCTTATATCAGTTCAACTCTGATAGAGTGCTTATAAGTTTTTGGGATTATTTTTTAAATATTAGTTTATTATATATATATATAATAAATATAAATATTAGAGTTTAATCCTGGCTCCGAATTAACGCTAGTAGTATGCTTGAACACATGCAAGTCGAATGTTTTTAATTTTAGTAATTAAAGTACATGGCGTACGGGTGAGTAATGAAAAATTAGATACCTTAATAAATTATCTAAAAAACAATATCAGTTATGATAACGTTAAATGATATGAAAAGTAATAAATTATATTTATTATGTATTAAGATTTGATTTTTCTAGGATTAGGTAGTTGGTGAGGTTAAAGCTTACCAAGCCAAAGATCCTTAGCTGGTTTTTGCGAATGATCAGTCACATCGGAATTGAAATAAGGTCCGACTATTTTTTAGTCAGCAGTGGGGAATATTGGACAATGGACGAAAGTCTGATCCAGCAATACTACGTAAGTGATGAAGGTTTTGTTACTGTAAAACTTGTTTTTTATTAGGGATAATGACCCTTTTAAAAGAAGTCCCGGCAAACTCTGTGCCAGCAGCCGCGGTAATACAGAGGGGGCGAGCGTTATTCGTATTTACTGGGCGTAAAGTGTTTTGAGACGATTTTTTAAGTTAAAAAGTAAAGATCAAAGCTTAACTTTGAATTCATTTTTAATACTGAAAATTTAGAGTATATTACAGGATAATAGAATTTTTGACAGGAGGGGTGACATCCAAAGATATCAAAAGGAATGCCATTTAGCGAAGGCAATTATCTAGTAAAATACTGACGTTGATTAACGAAAGCATGGGGAGCAAATAGGATTTGATACCCTAGTAGTCCATGCTGTAAACTATGAATATTAATTATTGTGAATTTATTTGCAGTAATTTAGTTAACGTATAAATATTCCGCCTGGGAAGTAAAACCGCAAGGTTGAAACTCAAAGGAATTGACGGGGGCTCACACAAGCGGTGGAACATGTGGTTTAATCCGATAACCCGCGTAAAATCTTACCAGTTCTTGACTTAATTTAGTTTTAAAGGTATTATATTAAAAACATAATATTTAAAAATTACAGGCGTTGCATGCCTGTCGTCAGCTCGTGTTTTGAAATGTTAAGTTCATTCTTTTTAACGAGCGCAACCTCTTATTTAAATAAAATTAAATTAATTTAATATGATATATTCATATTATTTAATTTTTTATAATAATTTAAATATATATGAGATGAATGACAAGTCGTTATGACCCTTATGAACTGGGCTACACATGTGTTACAATGTTTTTTACAAAAAGATGCAATTATGAAAATAGGAGCAAATCTTGAAAAAAAAACAAAGTTCGGATTATAGATTGAAATTCATCTATATGAAGTTGGAATCGCTAGTAATCGTGCATTAGTACGGCACGGTGAATATGTACTTGAGCCTTGTACACACCGCCCGTCACATTAGAAAAATTATTTTTGTACTAAATATTTATTTTTTAATTATCTAATAATATTATTAATATTTATAAAAATATAATAGTTATTTTAGTTTTTAAGAATAAATATCACTATAAAAATTCTGATTTTAATGAAGTCGTAACAAGGTAGCCGTATGGGAACATGTGGCTGGAATTTTTATTAAAAACATAAAAACTTATAAGGTAATTAACTCAATGGTAGAGTATTTCGCTTACAACGAAGAAGTTAATGGTTCAAGTCCATTATTACCTATAATAAATCAAGGTGCTAGGTAGCTACTTAGGCTCATGCCCTAATTATTTAGGTTCAATTCCTAACCTTGGTATATGCATTTAAAAGTACAAAGAGCATTAGAAGGATGCCTAGGTATTTATTAAAGGACGTTTTATCGAAAATTTATGGCTAACTAATGTTATGATACCATAAGATTCCTAAAGGGAAACCTCTTAATATTTAAGAGTATTCTATACAAGAATTACTAAAATGTAGTGAACTGAAACATCTAAGTAACTACAGAAAAAGATATCAAACGAAATTCCGTAAGTAGTGGCGAACGAACATGGATCAGGCTTATTAAATTTAAATTAATTTTATATAATTTTTTAAAATCAAAGATGGAAAATCCAGTATATAAAATTAGTTTTTAGTTGTATAAAGTAAAACGGAACACGTGAAATTCTGTTTGAATATAGGGGGACCATCCTCTAAGCCTAAATATAATAAATAACCGATAGTGAACAAGTACTGTGAAGGAAAGGTGAAAAAGCTTATTTATATTTTTTAGTGAAATAGAACCTGAAATCTAATGCTCGATAACAATTGGAGCTTATAAATAGTGACAATGTACCTTTTGTATAATGGACCAGCAACTTTATTAATTTAGCAAGCTTAATTTGATAAAAGTAGGCGTAGTGAAAGCAAATTAGAACATAATAAACTGAGTTAAATTAATAAGACCCGAAATCAAGTGATCTAACCATGAACAGGTTGACTTTAATGTAAAAGTTAAATGAGGACCGAACTCGTATCTGTTGCAATAGATTGAGATGATTTGTGGTTAGGGGTGAAAGGCTAATCAAACTTGAAGATAGCTGGTTTTCTGCGAAATCTATTTAGGTAGAGTGTTAAAAATATGAAATATGAGGTAGAGAACTCGATAGAAAAGGGGGACATTTATTGTCTTACTAATTTTAATGAAACTACAAATGCGTATTTTATTTTTTTAGCAATCAGACTTTGAGTGCTAAGATTCAAAGTCGAAAGGGAAACAGCCCAGATTGTATGTTAAGGTCTCTAAATTTAATTTTCTAATCGTATAAGGACTTTTAAAGATAATGACAACCAAAAGATAGGCTCAGAAGCAGCCACTCTTTAAAGAAAGCGTAATAGCTCATTGGTCTAGTTTTTAAATTCCGAAGATGTATTGAGACTTAAGAATAATACCGAAACAGCAAATTTCTAAATTAGAAATGGTAGCAGAACGTTTTGTATGCTTTAAAACTAGAATTGAAAAATTTTAGTTTAGTATCAAAAGTGATAATGCTGGTATAAGTAGAATAAACAATGTAACTAAACATTGTCGCCGTAAACCCAAGGTTTTTAAAATAAAAATAAATTGTTTTATAATATACGGTCTCTAAGATAAAGATGATAATTTTTATCAATGAGTTATATTTAATAAATTTTGTAAAAATTATAGAATTAAATAGAAGTAGTTGATTTTTTTTGGATAATTTTTATACGCGAAAAATTATTAAGTGAAACCGTACTAAAACCGACTCAGGTGGGTTAGTAGAATATACTAAGGCGTAGAGATAATCATAGTGAAGGAACTCGGCAAAATGACTTCGTAACTTCGGGAGAAGAAGTTCCTTAAAGTAAAATTTAAGGAGGTACACAATAGGGGGTAGCGACTGTTTAATAAAAACACAAGACTATGCCAAATCGTAAGATGATGTATATGGTCTGACATCTGCCAAATGCCGTGTAGTTAAATTCAAAGGTTAAATGCTTTTGATATAAGCAGCGGTTAATGGCGGCCGTATCTTGACGGTCCTAAGGTAGCGAAATTCCTTGTCAATTAATTGTTGACGCGCATGAATGATGTAACGACTTCCCCACTGTCTCCACTATGAACTCTTTGAAATTGAATTATTCGTGAAGATGCGAATTGCATATGGCTAGACGGTAAGACCCTGTGCACCTTTACTACAAGTTTACACTGATTACGAATATTGAAATGTGTAGAATAAGTGGGAGTCTAAACAACAACAGTGAAATACCACTCATTTTAATAATTTGTAGCTAACTAAAAGGAAAACTGTAAATTTGGTAGTTTGACTGGGGCGGTAACCTCCTAAAAAGTAACGGAGGTATATAAAGGTAAACTTAAATTATTTAGTAAATAATGATAGAGTGTAATGGCATAAGTTTGCTTGACTGTAAGATTGACAAATCAAACAGAAACGAAAGTTGATCATAGTGACCCGGTAGTTCTTTATGGAAAGGCTATCGATCAATGGATAAAAGGTACGCCAGGGATAACAGGCTGATGACTCTCTAGAGCCCATATCTACGGAGTAGTTTGGCACCTCGATGTCGGCCCATCACATCCTAGAGCTGTAGCAGGTTCTAAGGGTTTGACTGTTCGTCAATTAAAGTGGTACGCGAGCTGGGTTTAAAACGTCGTGAGACAGTTTCGTCCCTATCTACCATATGTTTAAGAAAAAAAAGGAAAGATAATCTTAGTACGAGAGGACCAGATTAGGTTGATCAATAGTGCATCGGTTATTTCTACAAAGTACAGCCGAGTAGCCAAATCAATAATAAATAATTACTGAAAGCATATAAGTAAGAATTTTATTCCTAATTTTTCTAAAAAATGTAAAAGACTATTACGTTAATAGGCTTATAGTGTAAGCATGGTAACATGTTGAGCTTATAAGTACTAATTTTTTGATTATTTAAATGCATAAAGAGCAATATGTTTAGTGGCTATAATTTTAGACTGTAAATCTAACGGGTTTATCCCATCGTGGGTTCGAGTCCCTCTTGCTCTATTAAAAAAAAATAGTAATAATCGTATATTATAAGATATTTGATACTATTTTTGATTAACATTTAATTAAAAATGTTTAATATACTGATCTCTTTAATTTTATTACCTTTAATAGGATCTTTAATTATTTGTTTATTAGATTATAATAACATAAAAGCTATAAGAACTGTTGCTTTATATACAACAACTATTACTTTCTTTATATCATTATTACTTTTAGTATTTTTTGATAAAAGTAACTTTGGTTTTCAATTTTTAACTTCTATAAATTGGTTAAATGCTATCAATGTAAATTTTGTTTTAGGTATAGATGGTATAGCTTTATTTTTTATATTATTAACTACTTTCTTATTTCCTATATGTATATTATCTAGTTGGAACTATATTTTACATAATACTAAATTATTTTATGTAAGTTTCTTAATTATGGAAACTATATTAGTTTTAGTATTTAGTACTCTAGATGTATTATTTTTCTATATGTTCTTTGAAAGTGTTTTAATACCTATGTTTGTAATTATAGGTGTTTGGGGTGCTAGAGAAAGAAAAATATTTGCATCTTACATGTTCTTTTTATATACTTTATTAGGTTCAGTTTTAATGTTAATAGCTATATTTGTAATGTATTGTTATACAGGTACAACTAGTTATGAAATATTATTAACTTGTAATTTTAATGAAAATTTACAATTATTATTATGGTTAGCATTTTTCTTATCATTTGCTGTTAAAGTACCAATGGTACCTTTCCATATATGGTTACCTGAAGCACATGTAGAAGCTCCTACACCAGGTTCAGTAATATTAGCAGGTGTATTATTAAAATTAGGTACTTATGGTTTTATGAGATTTTCTTTACCTTTATTCCCTTATGCTAATATCTATTTTACTCCATTTGTATTTACTTTAGGTTTATTAGGTGTTATTTATGCTTCTTTAATAGCTATAAGACAAACTGATCTAAAAAGAGTTATTGCTTATGCTTCTGTAGCTCATATGAACTTAATAATGATTGGTTTATTCTCAAATAATGTAACTGCTATAGAAGGTGCTTTCTTACAAATGTTAAGTCATGGTTTAGTTGCAGGTGCTTTATTCTTAGTAGTTGGTATTTTATATGAACGTTTCCATAGCCGTTTAATTAAATATTATAGTGGTTTAGTACAAGTAATGCCTATGTTTGTATTATTCTTCTTATTTTTTACTTTAGCAAACATAGCTACACCAGGTACAAGTAGTTTCGTAGGTGAATTTTTAATATTCATAGGTACTTTCCAAAATCATGCTACCGTTACTTTCTTAGCAGCTACTGGTATGTTATTTGGTGGTATTTATTCTTTATGGTTATATAATAGAATAGCTTATGGTAATGTTAAAATAGAATATGTAACTAATTTTGTAGATTTAAATAAAAGAGAATTCTTCATGCTATTTGCTATTTTAATTCTTGTAATATTTGCAGGTATTTATCCTAAATTCTTCTTAGATTTTATGCATGCTTCTATTACAGGTTTAGTTACTTTTATGAATATATAATTTATTTATATATTTAAAGGGTTTATAGTTTAACGGTAAAACAATCGCCTTTTAAGCGATTAAGTTTGGGTTCAAATCCCAATAAACTCATTTTAAAGGAAAAATGACAGAGTGGTAATGTGCTAAATTGCTAATTTACGAGGATAAAATCCTTCAACGGTTCAAATCCGTTTTTTTCCGTAATTTATTTACATATTTAAATATATGATATTATACATAATATGATATATACCTAAAATATAATGATGGGGGGCTAAAATTGGGTTTTGGTCAAATTATTTTTTTAATTAAAAAATAATTTGACCAAAACCCAATTTTAGC
>CALZLL010000035.1 GCA_945788325.1 uncultured Clostridium sp. | reverse complement strand
ATATTAATTGTTTTAACATTTTCTCTGATATTTTATCTGCATTATATTTATTTTTTATTAATATTGGATTCTTAATAAAATCAGTAGCCTTTTCTTTTTCGTGATTCATCAGTTTTGTTTTTGTTTTATTATCAAGTCTTTCATACTCATTAGATTTTATTCTTTGCCTTAACTCTCTTACCGATAAATTTTGTTCTTCTATTATTTTAATATAATAATTAATTTTATTAACATCTTTTATTTTTAATAGTTCTACATAATGACTCCATAATAATTTGGTCGACATTGTCGACCATTTTTCATTAAATTCAGATAAATAAAATTGCCTATATCTTCTTAAAGTTCTTTCATTATATTTTTTACCAACTTCTAGCTCCAGTTTTTTAGAATACTTTTTGATTATCCCTTCACCATAATGTTTACCTGCTTCACTTAAAAGCTTACCAACGTTATAATATGTTTTTAAGTCACTTCTATTTTTAGAATAATCTTTTACCTTTTTATATACTTCATTATTTATTAGTTCATTTTTTATCTCGTTATAGTAATTCATTTTATAACCTCCCAATATAATTGTTAGACATAAAATGAATTTTCCCCCCCTAAAAAATAAAAAAGAGAAGTTATTTATTATTTATTCCTTCCATTCCACCATCTATACTATAGCAATTATATCCTAAAGCATTTAAAATTCTACTACAAAATAAGCTTACTTCTCCTTTATCACAAATAATATAATAGATATCATTCTTATTTAAATAAGTTTCATGATTTTTAAGCAAATTTAATCTTGGTATATTAATACTATCTTCTAAATGCTTTTTATCATAATCTAACTTACTTCTTACATCAATTATATTACTTCCTTTTTCTACACTTTCAAATGATACATGCATCTTAATCACCTATCATAATATATGAAAAAGCACTTATTTGTTAAGTGCTTTTTACTCAAAAAACTCATCAAATAAATCATCATTATCAGAAGAATCTTTTTCATTCATTATTTTATCTATTTCTTGTTTATTTTTATATATTGCCTTTTCATTTGTTTCTTTGTTATCTAAAGTTTCAATAACTTCAGATTTAGTTTCTTTTATTGGTTCTTTAACCTCGTTTATAGTTTCATTTGGTTCATCAAATGATAAATCTTCTATCATGTCATCCAATAAATCATGTTTTTCAAAAACACTATTTGGTAAGTTATTGTTCTTATTATTATCAAACGATGTAAAGTCTATTTTATTACTTGGCATAATAACGCTAGATGACGATAAAGCCGGTTCCTGAGATTTTAGTTCAAAATCTTTCTTTTCTTCAACCATTTGTTTTTCTGATGCTTTTTCTTCGTTATCCATAGCTTCTTTTTCAGCTTTTTCTTCTGCTTCCAATTCCGCTATTCTAGCATCAATTTTCTTCATCATTTCATCAATGTTAAGTTCCTCATCCTTAGACGTATTAACACTAGAACTAGTGGATAAAGGATTAAATGGTGAAGAACTTGAATTATTAGTAGCGCCATAAGCTGCTAGTGGATTATTATTTGATGTTTGATTTGAAGCAAAAGGATTTGGCCCACCAAATGGGCTGGCTCCTCCAAATGGATTAGGTGCCATACCTCCTCCAAAGCCTCCACCAAATGTATTATCTCCGGTTCCTCCAAATAGTTCATTCCTTTTTTCATCTTTCTTTTTCTTTACATACTCTCTTATATCAAACAATTTAATTGGTTTTTGTTCATGAACTTGAACATCAGCTTTTGGTACTTTTTCATTATTTTTACCATAACCAAAATCAGTATTCCAAAATGGCAAAAATTTAGTTCTAAGAGGCGGAAGACGATGTTTCAAAACTAAAACTTCATCTTGTTTAAATCTTTGTAATTCCGTAACAGTAATTAATGGTCTTGTTTCTTCTTTCTTATCCTTACCTACTTTTACTATCTTATCACCACAAAGTTTACTTATTTCTTCAAGTGCAGATAACTCTCCAGTAAGTAAATATAAAATATTACCGCAGTTACCACGAATAGTTTCAGCATCTTCTTTTCCATAAACTTGAACTAACTGAGCAAAGTTCTGAATAATCATGGTCATTCTAATTTGTCTTGAACGAGCAGCAGTTATCATCGTTGTTATATCTTTAAACTTAGGCATGTTAGCAAACTCATCAAGTAAGAAATTAGTTCTAACCGGAAGTTTTCCACCATGTCTTTGCGCTACGGCGATTAAAGACTCATAACACTGTTTAACAAAAATTGTAGCCAAAGCATGATAAGTTGTTTTTTCATCTTGAATAATCATGAAAACAGCTGTTTTTCTTTCACCAATGGTTTCCATATCAAAATCACTACGTGATAACATTTCTGCTAAATTTTGAGTTACCGCAAATACTTTTATCTTTTGTTTTAATACTGATAGTATTGAGTTTTTAGTATCTTGTGGCGCATTAACTGTTCCTAAAGCATTTATGGCTGCTGGAGATGCAGGATCCTTAAACTTAAAATATTCTTTCATGTAAGTTGATGCACCAACTTTCTCTTCACCAACAGTCATCATAAGGTTAACCGTTGAAATACTTATCTCATCTTCCGGAGCATCTTCAAACATTCCAAGTGATAAACCAGTTAAATAATCCGCTGCAGAATTGGTCCAGAATGGGTCATCCGCCTTTTCATCAGTTGCAATATTAATTGCCATATCATTTAAAAGTTCATTAGCTTTGTCCTGATTACCTTCTTTATAATACTTATATGGTAACGTATAAGGATTCCAACAACTACCATTTTGTGGATCACGGAAGTTAACAACTATTACATCATAACCTAAGTCACTTAACATTTCTCCATTTTTTTCATAAATTTCACCTTTAGGGTCAGTTATAACCATTGATTCACCCTTCTTAGAAAGTAAGCCAACTAAAGGATTAATTACCATTTGAGTTTTACCAGAACCGGTGGCACCAATAACAAGTGAGTGTGCTTCACCATTATCAACGTATACTAAGTTTTTCTTCTTATCATAAACCAAAGGAAATCCTGCTGCTGTAGCTTCTTTAGCATTTATTTCAACAGGTTCAACATCTTTAAATTTCTTATACTCATCTTCTTTAGCAAACCTACCAAATCCATCTTCTTTTTTACCTTGTACTATACCAAATCCTTTTTCTCTAGAAAAGAAATGACTTGATACACTTGCTGTTAAAATAATAACTGCAATTATCCAAAATATTATTGTATAACCTAAATATGGTGGAAAAAAAGCTGGAATAAAATTAAATGTCCAATGAAATCCAGTTGTGCTAGCTGCCATACTATCTTCTGCAACATGATAAAAATTTACTACGCATAAGGCTACCACAAATAATAATAGTAAACAAGCCCATAAAAAAGCTACTATATCTTTATGTTCTGCTCTAAATTTAAGCTTCATATTAAAGCCTCCTAACCCCAATTTGATATAATTATATAAAAATATTATACCAAATATTAAACATATTTGGTATAATTTTTATCAATAATCTAATTTATTTTTTTTATATTTCTTGTATAAAACAATTCCTATAACTCCAATTATGATAGTAACACACACAATAACCCCCAAAATTATTAATTTCTTCATAGTTTGTTTTCTTTCTTGTGCTTTTAAATAATCTTCTTCATTTTTCTTAAGTGCACTCTTACTTATCTTTAAATAAAAATCTTTATCCTTAGTATTCTTATCATATTTCCATATATAAGTTGTTCCATTTATCTCATCTGCATTTTGTTCTTCAGCTTGTATAGGAAGAGTTATAGAAAACTTCCTATCGTCAGGCATTTCTTTATAATCTTCATAATTATTTTGAAAAACATCTCCTACATTATATAATTCATAGTAAAGATCATCTTCTTCACACTTAATTGTTTTATATAAATATTGACTAAATATAGTATTATTTGCAAATTCGCATATATTATTATAATTTTTTTCTAATATTATGCCACTATCATACTTATTATTATATTTACTAGTAGAATACTTACTTACTTTTAGAGCTTTAGAATATTTTTTTATAAATAAGTCCAACGATTCACTAACACTGAAATTTCCATAAATTATATTACCATTTATTTCATTAATATCTACTTTTTCATTGACTGACCCATCATAGTTCACAACTACATTAGCATTTCCAGTACAACCGGTAACAAATACAAGAATTATAATTATAAATATTATTCTTTTTATACTTTTCATATTAATCTCCTATAATTTTATATAATTTGCAGGATTTAAATCTTGAGAGCCACTACCCCAAGGTACACCTTTCCAAAATTCTAAATGTAAATGAGGTCCCGTAACATTTCCTGTTGAACCAACATTTCCTAAAATAGTAGAATGATTTACTTTTTGACCCTTAATTACTTTAGGTTTATTAGACATATGTGCATATAATGAATAATAACCATCAGCGTGCTCAATAACAACATGATTACCGAAGGAACTTCCCTTACAACTAATACAATAAACGGTACCTTCACCAATAGAATGAATTTCCTTTCCATCTGTATTATTACCAAAATCAGAACCTGTATGATAACCTCTAGACCATAAATCACCTTTTACACCATAAGCGTTTGAAATTTTTTCTCCTGGTATAGGGTTTTCATAAACTGTACTTCCTGTTAGCACCACATCCATATTTTCTTGTTGATCTAGTTCTGTTAGAATATTAGGTCTATAAAACACCTTAAAGTTTGGATATTCTCCTTTTGTAACACCGTTTGGATTTAATTCTACCCATTCATCATTTCCAATATATATACCAACGTGTTGGTTAGTACCAGAACCCTCATCACTTAAGAAACCTAAATCACCTGGTATTAAATCACTATAAGAAGATAGTTTATATGAATTACTTCTCAGTGTCGTAGTATTACCATTACCTAAATTATTATCTAATACATTCCAAAAAACAAAATCTACAAAACCTGAGCAATCTAGACCATATTTATTTCTTCCTTTATGGTCAGTCATTGATGCATCTTCATTAAAATGGTTATCATCATAATTCCTACTAATCGCATGACCTAAAGCTCCATAACCATCAGATTGACCTTCATAAAAATAGTAAGGAATTTTTCCAACCATACTGATTGCAAAATTTACAATTTCTTGCCTAGAACCTGTAATATTGGATGAAGGACAATATTTATTTCCAGTAGATACAGCATAAACGCCACCTGTACTGGAATTAAAAGCTTGATAAGAGTCACTATCAAAACCACCATTATCAGCATTAAATAATATATTCATATAATCTGATTCTTTTTTAGCTGCTATAGCTATATCAGTTTGTGAAACGCAGGATCCTTTTTTACAACTATCATTATAACCATCATAGTGATTTCCGGAAAAATTTCCATTAGAACTATTTACAACGTAAACATCAGCTATATCATTCCACCATTGTTCTAGATTCTTTATATCATTAGAACTTAGTGGATCTTTAGGATCACCACTTCCTCGCATTTCAGTTCTAGTACTCCATGCATATGTTCCTTCTTTACAACCTTCATATACATCACAGAAGTCTTGATCTCCAACATTACCACGCATCTCTATAATAGTTCTGTTATTAGCTTCATCAAATTCAGGCTTTGGATATTCACCCCCCATTGACTTATATCTTCCAACAGTAAAACTTTTCGCAGCTACCATAATAGTTTTTGCAACAGCTTCATTTTTTACACCTTCTCCAACTTCGGCATAAGCAACTCCCATAATATATCTTGCAAACTCTATTGGATTAGTATCAGTTGCGTATAAAAATGGAGAGGCATAATGATTTTCTGATACCCAACGATTATTAGTATCACGATAATCTCTTAATCTTATATAAATAGCACCTTTAATTTTATCATTTACGTTTCCGGCTGCATTTAACGCTGTTATAGATGCATTTGTTGTATTACAATTATCATAAAAATATACTAAAAAATCATCTTTTTGATTTAATATATCATCAATTATAGCATCTTTTAATTCTTCAACAGAGTCTATTCCATCAAATAATTCTTTGTATCCTTTATCTTTATCAAACCACTTATCTTTTAAGAATTTCGTAAATTCTTCTTCACCATTTGCAGATTCTATTAATAGCTTTTTAAATTTTTTTCTATACTTTCTTTTTCTAAATAATTCTAAATACGGATCATCCGTTGTTGTATCATCCTCGTTATCTTTAAAATCCTCTTCTTTTTCATTATTATTTTCATTATTATTATTTTCATTACTATCATCTTCATATAATTCATCAGTACTATCTTCTTGTTCTTTATTGGTTTTAGCCCTCAAAGAAGCAACATTACCATTTTGCATCTCCTCTATATATGGATAAAGAGTTGCTGCCATGGCATAGGCGGGATCCCCGGTTGGATATTTTTTATATATTTTTTTTAGTTCATCTATAGTTTCTTGATCTACTTTAGAATATTTACTATAGTTTTCTTCATCCTGAACTTCTCCTCCAACACCTGGTGAACCAGATGCAAATAAACTTGGTACCATTATTATAATAACCATAATTAATAATCCAATTGCAATACCAGCTAACGTCCACCAACCAGCTGGGGTGGAAAAAAACTTAATAGTTCCTTTTATAGTTTTTCCTGCTTTTTTGGCACCTTCAACTGTTTTTTTTCCTTTGTCGACTAAATCTTTACCCTTATTTATAGCTTGACCAGTTCTACTATTATTAAAAGCATTTTGAGCACCTTGTTTAATTCCATCTTTAGTTCTTTGTTTTATATTTTTTCCTAAATTTTTACCAGCATTTTTAGCCCTATTACCAAGTTCTTTAGCATTCTTTGGCCTATTATTCCATTTATCTTTTAATTCATCTCTTTTTTTCTTTAAATTATCTGGCGCATTTTTTACTTTGTCTTTTGCATCATTAAATTTATCTTTTCTATCTTGATATTTTTGTTTTGCATCATCAATTTTGTCTCTTAATCCTCTAGGTTTTTGTGAGTCAGTAAAGTTATTTATTTTATCATCTTTAGAAGAGTTATTTGGAACTCCATCTGAAGGTGTTCCCATTACCTCATCATCTTTAGAAGTTTTATTTGATACCCCTT
>CALZLL010000034.1 GCA_945788325.1 uncultured Clostridium sp. | reverse complement strand
AATCAAATATCATTTGGTGTAATAGTAGCATTTATGATATACGTAAGATTATTTACTTCACCACTTTCTCAAATAGCACAAGGTATGACTAGTATTCAATCTACCGCTGCAGCAGCAGAACGTGTGTTTGAATTTATTGAAGAGGAAGAAATGGAAGATGAATCTCATTTAAAAGAAAAACTTGATCCTAAAAAAGTAAAGGGAAACATTGAGTTTAAACATGTTAAATTTGGTTACGATGAAAATAAAGTAATCATAAAAGATTTTAATTGTAAAGTAAAACCTGGTCAAAAAGTAGCAATAGTAGGACCAACTGGAGCTGGTAAAACAACCATGGTTAACTTACTCATGAAATTTTATAACATAAAAGATGGAGACATATTAATAGATGGAATATCTACTAAAGATTTAACCAGAGAAAATATTCATGATTTATTTATTATGGTTTTACAAGATACTTGGTTATTTGATGGAACAATTAGGGACAATGTAAAATATAATAAGAAAAAAGTATCAGATAAAAAAATAATGGAGGCATTAGAAGTAGTTGGGGTAGATCATTTTGTAAAATCACTTCCAGGCGCACTTGATTATAATATTAAAGATAATGATTCTGTTTCGGCTGGTCAAAAACAGTTGCTTACTATCGCTCGTGGGATGATAAAAGACGCACCATTCTTAATTCTTGATGAAGCTACCTCATCAGTAGATACTAGAACAGAAGAGTTGGTACAAAAGGCAATGGATAAACTAACTAAAGGTAGAACTTCATTTATAATAGCCCATAGGTTATCCACAATAAAAAACGCAGATTTAATACTTGTTATGAATGAAGGTAATATAATAGAACAAGGAACCCATAAAGAATTAATGAAACAAAATGGATTTTATGCTGAACTTTATAATTCACAATTTAAAAATTAATTGGTTGGGAATTTTGCCTTAACCTATTTAACTTATCTGTTACGTTAAATTATGTACAAGCTGATTAAGAAAAATATAATAATTAACTCTTAAGGAGTTAATTTTTTTTCTAGTAAAAATTTTTTCTTTGCGTTATAATTAAAACAAGAGTAATGTTTAAAAGGAGTGATAGTAATGATAAATATTTATACAACTGATAGTAATAGAAAATTTAAAGAATTAAAAAATCTACAAAAAGGTTGTTGGATAGATTTGATTAATCCAAGTAATGAAGAAATAAATGATATATCAGAAAAAACAAATACAGATCTTGATTTATTAATGAAACTAACGGACGATGAAGAACTTCCACGTATTGAAGTTGGAGATAATGCAACGTTAATAGTGGTTGATACTCCATATATAACTGATACTAGATATAAACATAAGTATAATACTGATCCACTTGGTATCATAATAAATAATGATGGATATTTTATAACTATATCTTTAAAAAAACAAGCTTTACTTAATGATTTTAAAAATAATAGAGTTAAAGATTTTGATATAAAAAAGAAAACCAAGTTTGTTATTCAAATACTTCTTAAAACGGCTGGAATATATCAAAAGGAACTAACTTCAATTAATAATTATATAAATAAAAAAGAAAAAACTCTTTATAAGTCTACTGATAATAAAGAGTTAATAGATTTACTTAACATTGAAAAGACTTTGGTATATTTTTCAACTTCTTTAAAAGCAAATGACGTAGTTTTAGAAAAATTATCAAAGGGTAACGTTATTCCTATGTATGAAGAAGATAGGGACTTAATGGAAGATGCCATGATTGAAAATAAACAAGCTATAGAGATGGCTAACATATATCGTGAAATATTAACCAGTATGACTGATACTTATGCAACTATTATTTCTAATAATTTAAATGATGTTATGAAGTTTTTAGCAGGAATTACAATTGTATTTTCAATTCCTACCATGGTAGCATCTTTTATTGGTATGAACGTTCCATTAGGTAAGATGGGAGCCTCTAGTTATAGTTTTATTTTACTTATTATCTTTTCTTTTGTGTTATCAATAATTATTGCTATTATACTTAAAAAGAAAAACATGTTATAATATATAAGAGGTGATGATATGAATTTTACTAAAAAAAATAAAAGACAAATAATGGAACTTATTGTTTTTGCAGGGCTAGTTTTATGGTGCGTTTTTAATTATAACTTATTTATTGATTTTATAAAGGTTGTATTTAAACTTGTAATGCCACTTTTAGTTGGTTTAGCAATTGCATTTATTATAAACGTTCCAATGAAACAAATAGAAAAAAAGGTATTTAAAATAGATAAAAGAAAACATAAGAAAATAATAAGAATTATATCTCTTTTACTTTCTATTATTTTGATTTTTGGAATCATAGGATTAATATTATTTCTTGTTATACCAGAGTTCATTAGTGCCGTAAGTTTAATAGGTAAAAATTTACCTTCTAGTTTTGAATGGGTAAATGATTTTGTAGGTAAGATGATGAAATTATATCCTAGTGCTAAAAATTATATAAATAATATTGATATAAAAAGTGTTGTTGAAACTACGATTGGTACAACTGGTAGTATTGTTTCTGTAATTATGACGTTCTTATCAGGAATGATTTCTAAAGTTATTATGTTTTTTATGGGATTTATTATATCAATATACATATTATTAGATAAAGAAAATTTAGTAAGACAAACTAAAAAATTATTCATGGCTTTTTTACCTGATAAAACAGTCAGTGAAATTATAAGAATAGTAAAATTAACTAATACTACTTTTACTAATTTTCTAACTGGTCAATGTTTAGATGCTTGTTTAACTGGTTTTGAGTTTTTTGTAATACTGTCAATAATAAAAATTCCTTATGCTTTAATACTAGGTGTTTTATTTGCAATTACTGCTTTAATACCTTATATTGGTGCCTTTATTACTTTAGTAATAGGAGCTGTTTTAGTTGGAGTATCAAATCCTATGAATGCAGTTTGGTACGTATTGGTATTTTTTATAGTACAACAATTTGATGATAATTTTACTTATCCAAAAATAGTTGGAAAATCAGTTGGGTTACCAGCATTATGGGCACTTATCGCCGTACTTATAGGCGGAAGTATTTTAGGACTTGTAGGAATGATAATAAGTATACCAGTATCATCAGTTTTATATACGTTATTAAAAGAATTTGTTAATTATAAATTAGAAAATAAAAAACAAGGTTGACATTATTATTTTACTAAAATATAATTAAATAGTAATCATTAATATTTTAGAAAAAAATGAGTTATTCAAAGTAAAATCTTAAAAATATAAAATGAAACAGGTTTTAAAATTACGGATTGTAATTTTAATATAAATGAATTTGTAAAGATTGTATGAAAGGAAGGAAAAATTAATTATGGAATTAAAAGGATCAAAAACTGAAAGTAACTTAATGACTGCTTTTGCAGGAGAAAGTCAAGCTAGAAATAAGTATACTTATTTTGCTAGTAAAGCTAAAAAAGAAGGATATGAACAAATAGCAAGTATTTTTGAAGAAACTGCTAACAATGAAAAAGAACATGCTAAAATGTGGTTCAAACTACTTAATGGTGGTGAAATAGGAACTACTTCTGAAAACCTAAAAGCAGCCGCTGAAGGTGAAAACTATGAATGGACTGACATGTATGCTGAATTTGCTAAAACAGCAAAAGAAGAAGGTTTCGATCATATAGCATACCTTTTTGAAGAAGTTGCTAAGATTGAAAAACATCATGAAGAAAGATACTTGAAATTACTTGATAACGTTAACGATGATTTAGTTTTCAAGACTGCTGATGATGAAACAGTATGGGTTTGCCGTAATTGTGGACATGTATACGTTGGAAAAGAAGCTCCAAAAGTATGTCCTGTATGTGCTCATCCTCAAAGTTACTTTGAAAGAAGAGCTAATAATTATTAATATTTTAAAAGGACCAGTTAATGGTCCTTTTTTTGACTTTTATATATGTTAAATTAAATAATAATATATTTTTATGTTATAATTTATTAGAGGTTAATATGAAAAGAAAAAAGAAATTAGACATAATATATGAAGATAAAGAAATATTAGTTGTAAATAAACCTAGTGGTGTTTTAACGGTATCGACACCTAAGGAAAAAGAAAAAACTTTATTTCATGAAGTATCTGATTATGTTAAAAAAAGTAATCCAAAAGCTAAAGTATTTATTATTCATAGATTAGATAAAGATACATCAGGTATTGTTATGTTTGCTAAAAATCAAAATATAAAGTATATGTATCAAAATGCTTGGGATAAAATAGTTTTAAAAAGAGGTTACGTAGCAGTTGTAAATGGTAAACTAAATAACAAGCAAGATACGATTAAATCTTATTTAAAAGAAACTAAAACTTTACTTGTATATTCTTCTAATAAGAAAGATGGTAAGTTAGCTATTACGAGTTATAAAGTATTAAAGGAAAATAAAAAGTATTCTATGCTTGATATAGAAATTAAAACTGGAAGAAAAAACCAAATAAGGGTTCATATGAAAGATATTAATCATCCTATTTTAGGTGATAAAAAGTATGGAATAAAAGACAATGCTAAAAGACTTATGCTTCATGCTAATGAATTAATACTTATTAATCCTAAAACTAAAAAGAAGATGGAGTTTATAAGTAATGTACCTAGTATATTTGAAAATTTATTTAAGGAGGAAAAAAGATGAATACGTTTATTTGTTATCCAAAATGTTCTACTTGTAAAAAGGCTCTAAAATTTTTAGAAGAAAATAATATTAATTATGAGTTAAGGGATATTAAGCTAAATAATCCTAATAAAGAAGAGTTAGATAAATTAATAAAGTTATCTGGTAAGGATATTAAACATTTTTTTAATACTAGTGGTTTGTTATATAGAAGTTTAGGATTAAAAGATAAAATACCAAATATGAGTTATGAGGAAAAGTTAGAATTACTAGCAAGTGATGGTATGTTGGTTAAAAGACCTATTTTTGTTACTAATGATGATGCATTAGTAGGTTTTAAAGAAAAAGAATGGATTAAATTAATAAAATAATAAAGGTGATATAATGAAGGATTTAAGCTTTTTAAAAGATACATTAATAGCACATCGTGGTTATCATGATAAAGAAAAAGGTATCCCAGAAAATTCAATTGCAGCTTTTAAAAGGGCAATAAGGTATCGTTATACAATAGAATTAGATGTACATTTAACTAAGGATGATAAACTAGTAGTTTTTCATGATCATAACTTAAAAAGAATGTGTAATGTAGATAAGAATATAGAAGATTGTACATATAAAGAATTATTAAAATATAATTTACTAGATACTAAATATAAAATACCTTTATTAGAAGAGGTATTAAGGTTAGTAGAAGGAAAAGTTGGATTATTAATAGAAACTAAGGTAAAAAAACATGATGGCAAATTAGAAAAAATATTAGCATATTTATTAGATAATTATAATGGTTTATTTGCTATTCAAAGTTTTCATCCATTATCTATTTTGTGGTTTAAGAAAAATAGAAAAGAGTATATAATGGGGTTACTTGCAAGTGATTTTAAAAATAGAAAAGACATGAGTAACTTAAGAAAAAACATAATAAAAACTTTAATATCAGATATTATTTTAAAAGTAAATTTTATAGCATATGATATAAAAGCCTTACCAAATAGTTATGTGGAATCTAAAAGAAAAAGTAAACTTGTTTTAGGATGGACTATAAGAACCAAAGAAGATTATGATAAATCTATAAAATATTGTGATAATTTAATATGTGAACACATGGATAAATATAAAATAAATTGAATATGAAATGGGATTAAATAAATTTAATCCCATTTATTATAAAGCTATGCTTTAAAGATAAATTTCGTCGTTATTTACAAACTCTCTTTAGTTGTCTACTTTTAGTTTAACACTGCATTATTTCTTCTTTTCCACAAGGCATTTAAAACCTTGACCGGGGGGGGGTACTATGATATTATAAACATAGTAAAAATAGATAATAGGAGGAGTAATTATGGAAAAAGAAAGAAGAATAAAAGTACTAGCAATAGTAGTACTCGTAATAGCAGTAATAGGATTATCAGTTGCGTTTGCAGCATTATCACAAACATTAACAATAAATGGTAGTGCAAAACTAGATGCATCAAAATGGGGACTTAAGTTTGATAATCTAGTATTAGCATCAGGAAATGAATATGTAGAAGGAACTGCAAATATAAAAACAGATGATAATACTGTAATAGAAAATATGAACGTAAGATTAACAACACCAGGAGATAAAGTAGTATATACGGTAGACTTAGTAAATGAAGGAAGTATAAATGCTAAGATAGATGAAATAGTAAAGACTACAACACCTGATTATTTATCATTTAAAGTAATAAAAGAAAATAATCAAGAATTAGAAGAAGGATATGTATTAGGTAAAGAAACAAGAATACCCCTAAGAATAGAAATAGAGTTTATTAAGGATATAACAAAAGACCAATTACCTACTGAAGTAAGTACGATAGATTTATCATATAAAGTAAACTTTGTACAAACAGATGAAGAAGCTACAATTGATGTACAAACACCTACAACAGCATGTACAACATTTGATAAAAAAGATACATATAGTGTAGGAGATGAAATAGCCCTATGTAATAATGATACTGGTAAATCAGAAGACTTTTATGTAATAAGTGACAATGGTGATACAGTAACAGCGCTAGCTAAGTATAATTTACTTGTTGGAAACATATATGATAATAATACTGGTGAATTAACACCAATAGAACCATCAACACCTGGATATGGATTGCAAAGTAGTAGTGCAAGAGGATATGTATTAGATAATACAGTACGGACTGGAACAATAGCCTTTGCAGAAGATAATTATTGGTATGATACTGGCAGCTTAAAATCAAATTATGGCACATCATATCCAGTATATGTATTTGATGAAAATTCATTATTATATGAACCATTAAAGAATTATGAATCATATATAAAAACAACATTAGGAAAAACAAGTGTAAATACTAGTTTATTAACAGTTGAGCAAGCAACTAGCTTAGGATGTGATAAAGATAATAAAACATGTGAATCAGCACCTAGTTGGGTATATGAAACAAGTTATTGGCTTGGTTCTGCTCGCAACAGTCGCTACGTGTGGGACGTTGTTTCGAATGGCGGCTTCGGCGGCGACATCTTGCTCCTTGACAGCCGTCTCGGCTTTCGTCCGGTTATAACAATATCAAAAACTGATTTATAATAAAAAATCCAATTTATTTGGATTTTTTTAAATTCTTAAAATTTTTTAGGGGGATTTTTAAAGTTATGTCTAACAATTAATATGAGAGTACCTAATATGGGTAGTAGCTTTCCA
>CALZLL010000033.1 GCA_945788325.1 uncultured Clostridium sp. | reverse complement strand
AATAAGGTTTACCACATGATCTTCTGCTTACTAGTAAAGCAATCATTATGATGCAGCCAAACATTACTCCAATAAAACCAAATAATGATGCCAAAATAATTAAAATTAGTTGCCACCACCTAATAGAATTTATTAACTCAATAGATGAAAAGGCAAGGGATGCAACCGATGATATACCAACTATTATTATGGTAATAGGTGATACTATTCCTGCTTCTACGGCTGCTTGTCCTAAAACTAAGGCACCGACTATTGAAATAGAACTTCCGCCTTTACCGGGAAAACGCATATCACTTTCTCTTAATATTTGAAACATAAAACTCATAACTATTATTTCAAAAACAGTAGAAAAGGGGACCCCATCTCTTTGAATTGAAAAATTTATTAAAAGACCACTTGGTATGGCTTCTAAGTTATATGCCATTAAGGATATGTAAACGGCCGGAGTAAGAAGGGCAAGTGCCATAGCTACTATTCTTATTACTCGGTTTGCAAATACGTTAAGACTTTTTTCATAATAATCGTCTGGATTTTTAAAAAAGTCAATGAACATACATGGTAATATTATTACTTCATTTGAATTTTCAACCATTAAAATAATTCTTCCTTCAAGTAACATTTGACACGCTAAATCTGGTCTTTCGGTTACGAGGTTAGTTGGAAAAATAGAGCGGTTAGGGTTACTTATGGCATCTAAAATATAATTTGTATTTCCAACGTAAGGGATATTAATGTTCTTAATTTTTTTATAAACGTCATTTACGAGTTTTTCATCACAAACACCATTTAAGTAAAATAGTGAAACCTTGGTTTTACTTTTAGAACCAACAATGGTTTCTTTAAACCATAAGTCTTCGGTTTTAAGTCTTCTTCTTAACATTCCGGTGTTTGTTTGATAATTTTCAGTAAAGGCATCGGTTGGTCCTTTTAGACTTTTTTCATTTTCACTTCTTTGTACTTCACTATGTAGTTTAGCTTTATTTTCAAATGCTAGCACTTGTTTTTCATCATCAAATAAAACTAGCGTAAATCCATTAAGAAGGTAATATAATGCATCTTCTATCGTTTTTATTTCTACTAAATTATTATTTGGCACATAGTTTTTAATATAGGAAAATAAATCTTTATCATTTAAACTATTTCCTTCTTCATCTAACCTTCTTAATATAAAATCATTTATATCTGATTGAGAACTTACACTATTAGAATAAATAAAAGTAATTATTTTTTTATCCACAGGATAATCTTTATAGGTAATATCACTTGCGTTTCCGGTTTTCTTTTTTATTTCGTTAATATTTTTTTCTCTGTTTTTATTTATTGTCATATTATCCCTCTTTTTTAAATAGTATTAACAGAAATACTTAAAAAAATTCCAAAAAAAAGGAGATTGCACGAGTTTCCCATGCAATCTCAAAAAGAATAAAAAGGGGTTGGCTAGTTGTGATACTAGCGCCAGCAAGATATCTCCTGCTGGTGCCATTTATACTAATCGAAAAGAGGTTAAAAGTCAACCTTTTTTTTGCAATTTTTTGAAAAAATTTAATTAAACTGTTTTCCTTGCGTTGATTTACAAACAATCGTTTGTTATAATTAATTTATAATGTTAAAGAAGGTAAAACTATGGAACTAGAAAATTTAAAAGGTATAGGTATAAAAAGTGTTAAACTTTTAAATAACTTAGGTATATATAGCATGGATGATTTAGTAAGAAATTATCCATATCGTTTTGATGTTTTAACAAAAAGAAACATTAACGATGAAAGATTTTATGATAACTTTGTAAGTGATGGTATAGTAGAATCATCTCCAGTTTTGAATTTTTTTAAAGGAAGAAAAAATAGATTAACTTTTAGATGTAACGTTCAAAATAAAATAATTAAGGTTACTATTTTTAATCGTGCTTTTATGAAAAACAGCATAAAGGTAGGAAGTGTTGTTACGTTAATAGGTAAGTATAATCCTAAAAGTGAAGTATTAACAGCAAGTAACATATTATTAAGAAAGTTACCTGGTGGATTAGAAATAATACCAGTTTATCATCTATGTAAAGGAATTACTTCAAAGCAAATGAAAAACTTTATTAATGGTGCTATAAACGTGGTAGATATAAAAAATAATATTCCAAATGAAATAAAAGATAAATATGGTTTTATTGATGAAAAAGATGCTGTTAAAATAGTTCATGATCCTAGGGATGAAAAAAGTTTAAAACTAGCTTTAAAAACACTTAAGTATGAAGAAATATTTACTTATATGAAAAAGGTTAAAGAACTTAAAATTAAGAATGAACAGCATGATAATTCATTTATAAAAAACGTGGATTTAAATAAAGTAAATAGTTTTATTAGTAGCCTTCCGTTTGAGCTAACTATTGATCAGAAAATGGTTATTAATGAAATGTTAAAAGATTTAACAAGTGATGTAAAAATGAATAGACTTCTTCAAGGAGACGTTGGTTCTGGTAAAACTATTGTTGCCTTTATATTAGCCTATGCATGTTATACCTCAGGATATCAAAGTGCGTTTATGGCGCCTACTGAGGTTCTTTCTATTCAGCATTATCAAAATGCCATTAAACTATTTAAAGATACTGATTTTAAAATAGGGTTACTTACTGGTAAGATGTCTTTAAAAGAAAAAAAAGAAATATATCAAAAATTAGAAAATAAAGAAATTGATTTACTAATTGGAACTCATGCGTTAATTAGTGATAAAGTAATTTGGGATAATTTGGGATTTATTATAACCGACGAACAACATAGGTTTGGTGTTAACCAAAGATTAGCTCTAAAAAATAAATCAAATACTCCAGATGTTTTAATGATGAGTGCAACACCAATACCTAGAACGTATGCGCTAACCATATATGGTGATACTGATGTATCAAGTATAAAAACCATGCCTAAAGGAAGACTTCCTGTTATAACTAAAGTAAAAAAGACAAAAGAGTTAAAAGATGTTTTATCTGGAATCTATGATGCATTAAAAAATAATAATCAAGCATATGTAATAGCACCCATGATAGAAGAAAATGAGGATACTGATTATAGTAATGTATACGATTTAAAACATAAGTTTGAGTTAGCGTTTAAAAATTATACCGTGGAAATCTTACATGGAAAAATGACTAATGAAGAAAAAGAAAATGTGATGGAAGATTTTAAAAATAATAAGATAAATATTCTTATATCAACCACCGTTATTGAAGTAGGAGTGGATAATAAAAATGCTACTGTTATGGTTATCTTTGATGCTGATCGGTTTGGTTTATCACAACTTCATCAGTTAAGGGGAAGAGTAGGTAGAAATAATTTACAATCTTATTGTTACTTAGTAAGTGATAAAGATAAAGATAGATTAAAGATAATGGAAGAAACAACGGATGGTTTTAAAATAAGCGAAGCAGATTTTAAATTAAGAGGCCAAGGTGATTTATTTGGTTTAAGACAAAGTGGTGCTTTATCGTTTAAATTATCAGATGTAAGACGTGATTATGACTTATTAGTTAAGGTAAGAGATGATGTAAATGAGTATATGAATAATAAAATATAAAAAAGAAAAGGATGGTAAAATATGAAAATAATTAATGAAATAAAGACAATGGCAAAGGATCAAAAAATAGATATATATGTTGATATGGATGGTGTTATAGCAGAATATGATTTTGGTAGACCACTTGATTTTCTAAATAAAAGACCTCTTTTAGGAAATATAAAAGTTTTAGAGGAAATATCAAAAATACCAAATGTAGAAATGCATATTCTTTCTATATGTAAAAAAGATAGTCAAATAAATGATAAAAACGTATGGCTAGATAAATATGCTCCGTTTTTTAAGAAAGAAAATAGAAATGTATTATCTAAAGAAACATATACTGATAGATCTTCATCAGAATTAAAAGTTGATTTTTTAAATAATATAGAAAGTTTTAAAATATTAATAGATGATGATAATGGAATTTTAAAAGAAGTTGATAAAAAAGTGAAAAATATATCCTTGTATCAAGATTCTTCGATAGTATATTAGAAAAAGGTTAATGTTTGATTAACTTTTTTTTATTAAATAAAATTCGACTAAATTTTTAAAAATAGTCTATATAATAAACAAACCGAATGGAGCATGCTATATGGATTATTATAAGAAAATAAAAAACGTAATAGAAAACAAAACAATAAATGATGGAGTAAGAAGATTACAATTTAATAAAGATACATTAAAAGCTTATTATGAAATAGGAAAATTATTAGTAGAAGCACAAGGTGGAGAAAAAATGGCAAAATACGGAAAAACTATTAAACAAAAACAAGGTTAGTTTAAAAGCTAGCCTTGTTTTCTTAAAAAAACATTTTTATGGAAAACAACTAGTTAAAGCTGTCTCCTCTAATTAAATTATACAAAAATAAAGTTAATATGTAAACTAAAAATTTTATTGACAATAAATAAAAAATAATGTATTATTAGTTCGAAAAAGAAAGGAGTGTGATTAACATGAAAATAAGAAATAAGAAAAATATTAATAACTTAAACATATATAGTGGGTTAATCGCACTTTTTTTAACTATTTAATAATATAGTTAACTTATTTTTTACATGCAATAAAAACTCTTCTATATATGGAGAGTTTTTTGTTGTACAATAAAGGTAGGTGATAATTGTGAAATATGAAAATATTAAAACGCCTGAAGAATTATTAAAATTTATGGATGAAAATATTTCTTATGGCTATTTAGATAAGAATGGAAAAATACATAGAATTCAAGATAAAGACTTTAATGAAGATTGGTTTAACTTATATAGATTAGAAAATAATCAAGATGTTTTAAATACGAAGGTGGGAAATTGTTTTGATCAAGTTGAATTTGAAAGAACATGGTTTATTAATAATGGCTATGAAATAAAAACAATATTTGAAATGGTTTTATTGGATTATGAAAATCCATATCCTATGCATTCATTTTTAGCATATAAAGAATATAACAAATGGTATTTATTTGAACATGCTGATTTTGCAAATAAAGGTATAAGAGGCTTTAATAACATTTTAGATTTAATTAATTACCAGTTATATACATATAAAATATTTTTAAAAAAGGACTTTAAAATTAAAGACGAAGAGTTAGAAAAAATTTATATGTCATATTTTGAAGAACCAAAAAATCATGCAAACGAAGAAGAGTATATTGAATTTGTGACAAGAGGGAAAAATATATTATGAAAAGATATATAAACAGTGATTTGAAAAAAACAAAATATTTATGTCATGGAAGTAATGTTTTAGTGAAAAAAATAGAACAAAGATAATCGCATGATGAATTAGAGGGTTATATATATATTTAAATGATGAAAAAATAGTAAATTCGCCAAAAGGTTCGTATCAATATAAGTCTTATAATAGTTTAAAACCTATAGATATAATAAAAGCGAAATATAAAGATTATAAAAAATATTATAAGGAAATAAAATAAATGATATTAAATTTAAAGATAATAAAACTATATTAAAAATAATTGAATAAAATAGAGGTGATGTTATGGCAAAAGTAATTTTAGTATGTGGTAAAATATGTAGTGGTAAGAGTTATTATTCTAATCAAATTAAAGAATCGTTTAATGCTGTTTTAATATCTCCAGATGAAGCTACTTATGAACTAATTAATAATGAACAAGGTGAATTTTATAATATTTTTTCAAAAAGATTAAATAGTTATTTAACAAAAAAAGTGTGTGAAATTGTTAAAGCGGGAGCAAACGTAATTTTTGAAAGAGGGCTTTGGACAAAAGAAGAAAGAGAAAAAATTACTAAGTATTATAAAGATAGAAACGTAGAATGTGAACTTCACTACGTATGTGTTGATGATGAAACATGGAATAAAAATATTGAAGAAAGAAATAAAAGAATAAAAGATGGAAAAGGAGGTTCTGATTTTTATTTAGATGAGGGTTTAAAAAATAAATTATTATCTAAGTGGGAGGAACCTAAAGAAGATGAAGTAGATGTAATATATAAATTAGAAAGGAGGTAATTATGAATATAGAACTATTTTGTGAAAAATTCAATTTAGGTAAAGTAAAAAACATAACAAAGCTAACTGGTGGTTTAATGCATAAAATGTTTAAAGTACAAACGGATATTAATACTTATGCGGTTAAAATACTTAATCCTGAAATAATGAAAAGAAATGACGCTATGGATAACTTTATATTATCTGAAAAGATATCTAATTTAGCTTTTGAGAATAATATTCCTGTTTCTAATTCTCTAATCATAGAAGGTAATTTTATTAATAAATTAAATGATACATATTACATGGTTTTTAAATATATCGATGGTAAAACGTTAAAAGATGATGAAATAACTATAGAACATTGTAAAAAAATAGGAGAAGTATTATCAAAAATGCATAGTCTTGATTTTAGCAAACTTAATATTACTATAAAAAATAAAGAAGATCATTTTTACGTTAATTGGGATGAGTTTATTAAAAATAATAATTTTAATAGTATGCCATACAAAGATTTATATTTAAAAAATTATGAAAAATATTATTCTATATTAGAAAGAGTGGTTGAAAGATTTAATTTATCTAATAAATATTTTGGAGTATGTCATATGGATTTAGATCCTAAAAATGTTATGTGGGAAAATGACAACCCAATAATAATAGATTTTGAATCTGCATCTATTTCTAATACAAAAAGAGAACTTGTTGAAACAGCTTTAAATTGGTCTGGATTTTTAAGTGGTAATTTTGATATTAAAAAGTTTGAGACATTATTAAAATCATATTTAAAAACTAATTCTTTTGATCACGATAGATATTTTGTTATATGTGGTAATTTAATAGGTAGGTTTGGGTGGCTCGATTATAACTTAAAAAGAAGTTTAGGCATTATAAAAACAGATGATGAAGAAAAACAAATAGCAATAAAAGAAGTATCTAAAACTATAAATGAAATAAATGATTATTTAGATCTTGTTGGGGTTATGTATGAAAGTTTATGTAATTTAACTAAAAAAGATAATCATGATTTTGATAATATAATAAAGAAGATAGTTGATAATAATGATTTATTTAAAAATAAAACTTATAAACTTATAAATAGAGGTTTTACTAATAAGATATATGAAGTAGATAAATACATAGTTAGAATATGTATTAATAAAGATAACGAGGAAAGATTCTTAAATGAAATAGAGTTTTATAATTTAAATAAAGATAATAAAAATATTCCTAAATTATATTTATCAGATACATCTAAAAAAATAGTTCCATATTATTATCAAATTCAAGAAAAAATAGAAGGTAAAACATTATATGAAATATGGCACAAAATAACCGAAGAAGAAAGAAAAGAAATTGTTCATAAAATATCTATAGCATTAAAAGATATCCACAAGAAAAACGTTAATGAATATGATTTTAAAACTTATTTAAAAAATAAATTTAATGCTTTAGA
>CALZLL010000032.1 GCA_945788325.1 uncultured Clostridium sp. | reverse complement strand
GTAAAATTACTTTTGCATCTTTATAATCTTTTTCAAAGTTTAAAATATTTCTAAAATTCGCACCTCTAAAACTATATATTGATTGCGCGTCATCGCCCACCACACAAATATTTTTGTATTTAGAACTCAACATTTTTGAAAATATGTACTGGACTTCGTTTGTATCTTGATATTCATCAATAAATATGTATTTAAATAGTTCTTGATAGTTTTGTAACACATCCGGGTGTTTGGTAAATAATTCAATAGGTTTAACAAGTAAATCATCAAAATCTAAAGAGTTATTTCTAATAAGAGTTTCTTGATATTTTTTATATACTTTATACGTTATATCACTTACTTCATCGTTAACTAGTTTTTGATACTTATCTGGCGTTACCATTTCATTTTTACATGAACTAATTTGATTTTTTATAAATTTAGGATTACACCTTGTGGTGTCAATATTCATATCCTTCATAATCTTTTTTATAATAGTTAAAGAGTCATCACTATCAATTATGGTAAAGTTTTTATCATATCCTAATCTTTCATAATTTTCTTTTATTATCCTAAGACCAAAAGAGTGAAAAGTAGATATTTGAATGTTATAACCATCTCTTCCAACTAATTTTATAATACGCTCTTTCATTTCTTTGGCTGCCTTATTAGTAAAAGTTATCGCTACTATATTCTTAGGATTAACACCTTTTTCTTTAATTAAATAAGCCACCTTAGTAGTTAGTACGCTTGTTTTACCACTTCCTGCACCCGCAAGAATTAGAAGTGGTCCATCTTCTGATAAAACTGCCTTTCTTTGTTCATCATTTAAATAATCTAAATTCATTGTTGTTACCTCTTTCATACAATTAATATTTTAACATAGAAGCTAAATAAAAAATATATGCAACCATAAATTTTACATATATTTTTTGTTTAAATTTAGCATTCTAGTTATTTTTAAAAAGGCTTTTTACTTTACGTATAAAAGATTTAATTTTATTATTTTTATCTATTTGATTATCTTTATCAACATAGCTGACCTCATTATTTTTTTCTTCATATGTTACTTTATTAATTAATTCAAGTCTTTTTTTATTTTCTTCATTTAAATATGTTTCTAATTCTTTTACCTCTTCTTTAGTCATTTTCATTTCTGGAGTAACTTTCCCATATGATTCAATAGAGTCTTTATGATTACAATAATATTCGTATAATCTCATCTTCATCCATGCTTCTTTATGCTTAGGATCAACTGGAGGTATTTCGTTTTGTTTTTCATCACTTAATGAACATAAAAAATTATACATAATTGGTTCATATTGATTTCTAAAAGCAGCATTCATAAATCTTTTTCTCCAAATATCAGCGTATTTTTCCAATCCTTCCTCAATAACTTCTTTATTCATTCCAATAGCGGATAAAGTATCTATAACTGCCTTTCTAAATCCTAAATCACAAACAGGAGTTAAAAACATAATATCTCCACCATAATTTTCATCACAAATCCAGTTTTCACCACCACCAGCAATCCATTGAATTTGCCACTTAACTATTTTTAATTCATATTCATGTCTTTTTTCTTGAAATAATTCAGAATTTACCACAAAATTTAGGACACTACCATAGTATTCATCAGATAAATTAGCTTCTTTCAATAATAATTCAGCCAACCAATTATTATCCCTTAAATTACAAGGCAAATTACTTCTAGAACACTTTTTTGATCTTTCAAAACAAGAAGAATACCACTTTCCACTTTCTGGAAAAAAATTATTTGTTGCATTTATTAATGTTTCATTTAATTTTTGTGGAGAACTTGGCTCAACATATTCTTTTTTTACTTTTTCCATCAAAACCACCCTTTCAAATTAGTTTTATTATATCAAATAAAAAATACTTAAGCAAATAATTAAGTATTATATATATTTTTATTTAATCATGATAATTTATTTTTTCTCTACTCTCTAGATACAACTTATCCGTATATTTAATTATCTTATCATGAGCTAATCTAGAATATAAAAAGCATAAAGGAATATTTCTTTTTATACATATCTTTTCTTTATCATCAAAGTTTTCCAAAATTAGTTTATAAGTTTTTTCATCTATCATTTGGTTTACCGCAAATAAATCAGCTCTTTTTTCTAAAGTATCATCTCCATCTATTATTACTTTGCTTTTAGCTCTATTATAATCACTTTTCACATGACCTAACTCATGATATAATGCAAAGTAAAATGATGATTTTTCTTTTAAATAACAAGTCATATACACCGCAGGATTATTTCCTATAACTTTGGTGCAACCCCTTACTTTAGTTCCTTTTAGAGCCTCTTCTATTACAAGATATAATCCATGTTTGTTAAATATTTTTATTAATGATGCTTTATTAAAAGGTTTAGTTCTTTCTTTAATTAAATCATTAAGAAGAAAGTCTATATTAGATGAATTATAATTAGAAACGTTTTGATTTTGCATTAAAATATCGCATCTTTTTATCCACAAGAAAACTTTTTTTAAATCTGTATCATCATACTTTTTAAAAAAGATCTTTTCCCTTGAATATTTTTCAAATATATTAAAATCACGAACGTTTAAATATTTAAGTAAGTCATATGCATTTTGAAGATAAGATGTTTTATCATTTAACGTTATCCAATTCATTTTTTCCATTTCTTTTATATAAAATGAATTCAAAAATTCATTTATCTTTTTTTCATTCGAAAATCTACTATTTAGATAGTTATATAATTTCTTCTTTGTTTCTACAAAAGTTATAAGATTAATATCTATATCAGTAATCAGACTAATTGCAATCATTAAATCTTCTGAAATATCAGCGTTTTCATTTAATATGTTATTGATATGTTTTTGTGTAATACCTAACTCTTTTGCAAAATCACTTTGTGATATCTTATGATACTCTAAGTAATCTTTTAACATACTTCCAAATCCAAACATAACTATCCCTCCCCATAATGTTTATCATCTACTTTGACAAATTCTATTTCGGTTATCTCTATTAAATTATATGGATACGTTCCAACTGGTTTCATATAAAGTCTAATCTTTTTATTTATATGTGCTGTATATATTTCTTTTAAATTATTATGCTTTTTTTCTATTCCATATATATTTTTAAATGGATGACTAATTAAATCTTGCAAATTATTAACAGATAAAATAAGATCTTCTATTTTTAATATCATTTGTAATTCTTTATCTAAATGTTTATTTATAATTTTCTTTTTTAAATCCTGTTTATACTTAGATGTTTTAATGATTTGCAAGATATCACCTCTTCTAGAAATATATTATAACCTATTAGGTTATAATATACAATAATAATTTGAATTTTTTACAAATAAAAAATACTTAAGCAAATAACTTAAGTATTTTAATGTGCCTTATAAACGCTTTTATCTAGGTATTTGGTTTCTATTACTTTTCCATCTTGAATTGTTTTTAAATAAGCTAACCAGCCACCATTAGATGCTACTGAGTATGGCTCATAAGTCTTTCCTTCTAAAGCATTTTCATTAGACCATATATCAACTGTTAGATAATTACCTTTTACGTAAGATACTATGTATATTGGATACTTATTATTATTTTTAAACTTATAATCAGTAGTAGTTGAATATACCGTTGCATCAAGACCCTTTGGAACATAATTTGGGGCAAAGGTATGACCTCTTCTTGATACTGTCTCTAAACCAGCTCTTAGCTGTGCATTATAAAGGGTTGAAGCTAGCTGACATACTCCGCCACCATTAGCAGTTGCGGTATCTCCATTTAAGTAAATAGGAGCTGGTAAATAGCCGTTAGAAGCTCCATAAGGGCCAACAACTTTAAGATAAGAAAATGTTTCCCCTGGCATTAAAATAGTATCATTTAGTCTTCTTGAAGCTAAATTAATATTATGACCTCTATTTCCTGCGTTAACAAAATACGTAGTGTAGCTAGATATTTTTTTATTAATACTAGATAACTTTTCATGATTAATCTCGTTAGGAACAACCGTTCCTTCCGCTTGAATTACCGTTTCTTCTTTTAAATTAGTAAAAGCCTCTTTTACTTTATCTTTAGTTTTTTCTAAATCCAAAGTAAAACCACTTGCACCTTTATCATAGTAAACGTTATAATTATCATCAATTACCATTCCATCATTTCTAGGAGTAGTATTTAATTTATCTTTTAAAATATCCATTAAATTATCTATTACTTCTTCATCATATGAAGCTTTTAAATAAAATGTTTTACTTTTTTTGTTATCCCTTATAAATCTCACCTTTTTAAAAAATGATAAGTTCTTATTATATGACTTTATTTCATCAGCTAAATTATCATCATTAACTTCAATTCCAATTTCTTCATAAGTAAATTTATAGTCACCATTAACGTTTGTAACGGTTATAGTTCCGTTTTGTATACGTTCTTTTTCGGATAAAACAACTTTTTTTACATCACTTGTTTTCATACCTGCTAAATCAACGTCATTTAAATATATACCAGGAATAAATAATCCATCATACTTACTTATAATTTTATTATAATCATATAGCTTATAACCAAATATAAGTGTAACAAAAAATAAAGCTATGATAAGAAAAGTAGGTATTACATGTACTTTTCTTTTTATTTTTTTATCAGATAAAGCATTATATCTTTCCTTTTCCTCATCTAACATATGAATTTCCTCATCATCTAATTTAAAATCTTTTAATACCTCTTCTTTATATTTTAAACAATACTTATTAAATATTTTACTATTAAATGATACGTTAGTTTTATTTTGATATTCATAAGTTGCAATCTGCTTTTTTTCTTCTTCGTTCATTAATTTAAAAAATGAATTTAAAATAACAGTCTTTTTATAAAATTCTAAAATACTAATTATCTTTGAATAAACAAATGATTTTGTTTGTTTTAAATCAGTTAAATTACATTGTTCCTTTATTCTATTAATAATTAAATCTTCATCTAAAACACTCAAAATAATTTTTATAATCTTAAGATCTTTTTTTTCATATTGTAATAATACATCCAAAGCTTTTGTTAAGTCACTATTAAAAAGTAAATTTTTGACATAATTTACTTTTTGATTTTCTTCTAATTTATTAAAATCAACATTATTAACCATACAAAAACCTCTACTTTACTATAAAAGATTATAAATTAAAATTTATCGATTGTAAATACATCACCCAAAATAATTAAAAGAATATACTACTATTGTAAAAAGGAGGAGTTATGAAAAAGAATGTTATTATCTTAGTTTGCTTTCTTATCGTTTTAGCAGGCGTTTTATTTTTTATAATAAACCATAATAATACTAACAATAACAAAGAAAGTAAACTAACAGAAGTTAAAGTAGCAGAAGTTGCACATACTATATTTTATGCTCCAGCTTATGCTGCTATAAGTAAAGGATACTTTGAAGATGAAGGTATAAAAATAGATTTAACTTTAACTGCTGGAGCTGATAAAGTATCCGCTGCCGTACTTTCGAAAGACGTAGACGTTGGTTTTTGCGGAAGTGAAGCTACCATATACGTATATAATAGTGGTGAAAAAGATTACTTAGTAAACTTTGCTAGACTAACTAAAAGAGATGGTGCGTTTTTAGTATCACGAAAAAAATATGATAATTTCACTTTAAATGATTTAAAAGGTAAATCAGTAATCGGAGGTAGAAAAGGTGGAATGCCAGAAATGACTTTCGAATGGGGATTAAGACAAAATGGTATTGATCCACAAAAAGATTTAACAATTGATACAAGCGTTGCTTTTCCAGCTATGGAAGGTGCCTTTATCGGTGGAGATGCTGACTTTGTTACACTTTTTGAGCCAAATGCAACAAACGTTGAAAAACAAGGTTTAGGATATATCGTAGGATACGTTGGATCATGGGGCGGAGAAGTACCATATACCGCTTATAATGCTAAAAAAAGTTACATAGAAAAAAATCCTGATGTAATAGAAGGATTTACAAAAGCAATAGATAAAGGATTAAAATACGTTAAAGAAACCGATTCTAGCGTAGTTGCCAAAGATATATATGAATTTTTCCCAGAATTATCATTAAATGACTTAACAACAATAATAGAAAGATATAAAACAAACGACGCATGGGCTGATTCTACTAAAATCAGCAAAGAAGATTTTGATCACTTACAAGAAATAATAATCAGCGCTGGAGAATTAGAAAAAAAAGCACCATACGATAAACTAATATACCAAGGGAAATAACTAAATGAAACTCTTAGAAATAAAAGAGTTATCAAAAAACTATCTAACCCCCAAAAAAGTTATATGTGCACTTGAAAACATAAATTTAGATATATATGAAAACGAATTTGTTGTATTAGTAGGACCATCTGGATGTGGTAAATCTACCATTCTTTCAATAATAGGAAACTTAGAAAATAAAAGTAGTGGTAAAATAGAATTTAAAAAAGACAATGTAAAAGTAGGATATATGTTTCAAGAAGATGCACTATTTCCATGGTTAACGGTACTAGATAATTGTATGTTAGGATTAAAAATACAAAAAAAAGATAATGAAGAAAATATAAAATATGTTAAAACCCTATTAAAAAAATATGGATTATCAAATTTTGAAAAAAGTTATCCAAAAGAATTATCTGGTGGAATGAGACAAAGAGTTGCATTAATAAGAACACTTGCTTTAAAACCTGATATATTGCTTTTAGATGAACCATTTTCAGCTTTGGACTATCAAACGAGAATAACTGTATCAGATGATGTATTTAAAATAATAAAAGAAGAAAAAAAGACAGCATTAATGGTAACACATGATATTTCTGAGGCATGTGCAATAGGAAGTAAAGTTGTTGTGCTTAGCGATAGACCAGCTATTATAAAAAATATATATGCGATTGATATGGAAAATAAAGGCTTACCTAGTGAAAATAGAAAAAATTCAAAATTTAGTTATTATTACAATTTAATATGGAAGGATTTAGATCACTATGAAAGCTAAGGAAGAACACAAAAAATATTTAAAAAAGCAAAAGTTATCCACAATAAAAGTTATATTTTTGCAGATACTAATACTTATACTATTTATAACCATATGGCAAGTTTTTTCAGATAAAGGTATGATAAATGCATTTTTGTGTTCAAGTCCAAAAAAAGTTATTGAAACAATTATTAGTTTATGGGAAAATAATGATCTTTTAGTGCATATTTGGGTAACCTTAAAAGAAATCTTAATAAGCTTTACAATTGGTACTATAATAGGAATATTTGTTGCAGCATTCTTATGGTGGAGCCCTTTTTCTGCAAGAGTTTTAGATCCTTATCTTACAATATTAAATAGCTTGCCTAAAGTATCATTAGGTCCAATTATAATAATATGGGCTGGTGCTAACCAAAGCTCAATAATTTTAATGGCTCTTTTAATATCTGTTATATCAACAATAATAAACGTATACGTAGGATTTAAACAAACAAATAAAATTAATATTAAACTATTACAAAGTTTTGGCGCCAATAAATTTCAAATATTTACTAAAGTTATTTTACCATCTAACATTAACACCATTATAAGTTCTCTAAAAATAAACTTATCAATGACCTTTGTTGGCGTTATCATGGGTGAATTATTAGTTTCAAAACAAGGCTTAGGATATTTAATTAACT
>CALZLL010000031.1 GCA_945788325.1 uncultured Clostridium sp. | reverse complement strand
GTTTCATGGGGACCATTCTTAATCGTTAATGGTAAAAAGTCATTCATGAAAGGTAATGGCGGTTGGGGATATGCCGCTAGAACCGCAATAGGACAAAGAAGTGATGGTATAATACTACTTCTTGTAGTAAATAGTAATTCAACTAGAACCAAAGGTGCTGATATGGTTAATCTAACAGAGATAATGAGTAATTATGGCGCTGTTAACGCAGCTAACTTAGATGGTGGTACCTCAAGTGTTATGATTCTTCCTAAAAAAGAAGCATTAAAATACAGAAGTGATTGTACTGATAATTATTGTTATATAAATGATCCAGTTGATTCATCTTTGAGACATAAAACACGTGGTATACCAACAACTATAATTGTTACAAAGTAAAAAACCAGATTAAAATCTGGCTTTTATTTTTTCTAAATCTCTTTTAATATCCTTTTCTTTTAATGACTGCCTTTTATCGTATAATTTCTTACCTCTAGCAACACCAAGTAATATCTTAGCTTTACCTTCTTTTAAATATAGTTTGACCGGTACCAAAGAATATCCCTCTTTTTCTACCTTATCTCTTATTTTATATATTTCTTTTTTATGTAATAGAAGTTTTCTTTCTCTTCTTTCATCGTGATTAAATCTATTTCCTTCTTCATAAGTAGAAATAAACATATTAGTAAGAAATACTTCATTATTTTTTACTCTTGCATAGCTATCCTTAAGGTTGGCACTTCCTTTTCTTATTGATTTTATCTCAGTACCAGTTAAAACTATACCACATTCATAAGTATCTTCTATAAAATAATCAAAATTAGCCTTCTTATTTTTTATTTCTATCATTATTCCACCTCTATAATATCAGTGTACCTATTTAAAACTGACTTATACTTATTATAATATGTTTCATAATTATTTAAAAGACTATTATCTAATTTTGCATAAGGATATACTTTAAAATTATGGCTACCTTTAAAATATGTGTAAATTAAATTAGCTTTAATGTTACTAAAAGTTATTTTATTATTTTCTTTTTTTATATTAAGACTTACTAATGCACCTGTTTGTTTATCATTTGTATCTTGTGCCGATATAAAGTTTCCTAACGCATAAAACACAAGGGTATCATTAATCATTTCTACTGGTTGCAAACTATGAGCGTGATTACCAATTACTAGATTAACTCCCATTTCTGATAATTCTTTTGCAACTTGTTTTTGATTACTACTAGGATTAGTTGTATATTCCTCACCCCAATGCATAGAAACAATTATTAAATCTACTTTGTCCTTTACTTTATTAATATCATTTTGGACTTTTTCTTTAGAATAAATATTAGTTAAATATTCTTTACCAGTAGGAGGTAATAAACCATTAGTAACGGTTGTGTACGCAAAAAATGCATATTTTATACCATTTTTTTCTAAAATTTTAATATTTGACTCTCTATCTTCATTAGATAATGCCTGTCCACTATAATAAACACCTGGCTTAGTTTTCCAATAACTAACCGAATTTATTACTCCTTGCTCACCTTTATCCATGGTATGGTTATTAGCTAAACTAACTAAATTAAAACCTAAATTAACCATGCTATCTCCTATTTCTTCAGGAGAGTTAAACCTAGGATAAGCTGATAAGCCAAGAGATTTACCACCTATTATACTTTCTTGATTATAAAAAGCAAGATCATGGTCTTTTATCAAATCAGATACTTCGGTAAACATCTTATCAAAAGAATATGTACCATCCCCGTTTGATGCATCATTATAAACAAATCTATGAATTAGGCAATCACCTACCATAACCATGGATAATTCATTTGTTTCCTCTTTTTTAGTAGTTGTAATTATAGTAGGTGCTTTATCTTGTTTTTTAACTTCTTTTTTATCATATTTTTTATATAAATTATATCCTATAACAAATAAAATAATAACTATTATTAAAAATATTGTTATCTTTACCCAATTTTTAAGCTTCTTTTTCTGCATCTTCATCTTTATCACTACTTTCATCCTTTATTTCAAAATCTATAAATGATTCTTCTTTAGATGCAGATTTACAAATTACGTTTACTTCATCTCCAATTTTATATCTTTTCTTATGTTTTTGTCCAACTAGTGACATACTTCTTTCATCATAATTATAATAATCTCCTTTAATATCACTAATATGTACAAGTCCTTCTATCATATTAGGAAGTTCTACAAACATACCAAATGATGTAACACCACTTATTATACCAGTAAATTCTTCACCTACATGATCCATCATGTATTCAGCCATCTTCATGTCTTCTACTTCTCTTTCACACTCAATAGCATCCCTTTCTTTCATAGATGCATGTTCTGTTAAGATTGGTAAATATTCTTTAAAATAATCTATCGTCTTTTTAGATTGATCATTTTCATATAAATATGTTCTAAGCAAACGATGAACCGTGGTGTCCGGAAATCTTCTTATTGGTGATGTAAAATGCGTATATATCTTACTTGCAAGTCCAAAATGTCCTATATTTTCTGGTTGATATACAGCCTTTTGCATTGCCCTTAACATCAATGAGGATAAAATTTTATACTCTTTTTTATCCTTTAATTGATCTAATACGTGTTGCACTGAAGATGGGTATTTAATATTTACTTTTCCAGTTATTTTATAACCTAAAGAGCTTATAAAATCTAAGAAGTCATTTATTTTTTCTTCTTTTGGTGTTCCATGAACACGATAGATAAAAGGAAGTTCCATATAAAACACGTGAGAAGCTACCGTTTCGTTCGCAACTATCATGAAGTCTTCTATCATTTTTTCTCCTGAAGCACGTTCTCTTAAAATAACATCTATTGGTTTTCCAGTATCATCCGCAATTATTTTAGCTTCATCAGTGTCAAAATCAATTGCACCTCTTACTTCACGTGATTTTCTTAATATATCTGCTAATTCTTTCATTAACGTTAAATCATTAGTATATTTCTCATACCCTTCTTCAACGATACCTTCGTCCAACCACTTATTAACTTTTTTATAAGTCATTTGAATTCTAGATTTAATAATGCTTTCAAAAATATCATGAGATACAACGTTACCTTTGTTATCTATTTCCATTACACAGCTTTGTGCCAATCTTTCTACGTTAGGATTAAGTGAGCATATACCATTTGATAACTTATGAGGAAGCATTGGTATTACTCTATCTACCAAATATACACTTGTACCTCTTTCATAAGCTTCATCATATAGTTTAGTTCCGGGTTTAACATAATATGATACGTCTGCAATATGTACCCCTAGCTCATAATTTCCATTATCTAATTTTTTTATTGATATTGCATCATCTATATCTTTGGTATCATCACCATCTATCGTAAAAATGGTAATATTAGTTAAATCTTTCCTACCTTTTTTATCTTCTTCTCTAACTTCATCAGGTATATCTTTTAATTCTTCTAAAACTTCATCTGGAAACTTAGGAGAAAACATATGTTTATAAACTATTGATTCTACATCAACACCAACATCATTTTTATGACCTATAATGGTAGTTATTTCTGCTAAAATAGTATTTCTATCAAGTTCTTTAATAACGTTTGCAACAACAATATGTCCGTCTACTGCATCTTTCGTACTATCCTTAGTTAATACTACTTTTTGCTTGATTTTTTTATCATTAGGAATTATTGTAGGATTACCATCATTATAAGAATATTCACCAACTAATGGTCCATAATTACGAGATGCTATTCTAAGTACTCTTCCTTCTTTTTTAGCACCAGTATTTTTATTAGTAATTTCAACAATTACTAAATCACCATCTATCGCACCATTTAAATGTTCTTTATCAACGTGAATATCATCTTCATCTTCCATTAAAACAAAGCCAAATCCTTTATCAGATACAGCTATTTTACCTTTTTTTAAATGACTATACTCAAAAGCCATATATTTATCTTTATTGGTATGATAAATAGTTAAATTACTTTCTAAATCATTTAATACTCTCATCATTTCTTCTATTTCTTCAGTTGTATCTAATCCTAATATATCTTTTAATTCAAAAATAGTATAAGCTCTATCTTGCTGCTTTAAAATATTAAGTATTCTATCTCTCATATAAATTCTCCTATCTAATATTATTATAAAACAAAAAAAGACCTTTAACCAAGTCTTTTTTTATTTACATGTCTAATATTATACACAATACAAAAAACGCAATTCCTAGCACATATGTTAATCTAGTTATAAATAGTTCTCCACCACGTTCTTTTCTATTCATAAATAAATCTGCATTACCACCAGTTATTATGTTACCACTTTCTGCTTTTCCGCTTTGAAGTAACACTATAATAATAAGTAAAATAGATATAATCATCAATATTGTAAGCATGAGTATTCCTCCTTGACTAATAACTATTTTATCATATTATACGCTTAAAAACAACGATTTATTAAAAAAGAACTAGTTACCTAATTCTTCTTCTATTCTCATTAACTGATTATATTTACATATTCTATCAGTTCTAGACATAGAACCTGTTTTAATTTGTCCTAAATCTAGTCCCACCGCTAAATCTGCAATAGTTGTATCTTCCGTTTCACCACTTCTATGAGATATAATTGTTTTATAACCATTTTCTTTAGCAAGTTTAATTGTTTCTAAGGTTTCAGTAATTGTACCAATTTGATTAACTTTTAAAAGTATTGCATTTCCAGCATTCATATCAATACCCTTTTGTAAGCATTCTTTATTAGTAACAAATAAATCATCACCAACTAATTGTACTTTATCACCTAACTCTTTAGTTATTTTTGTAAATCCTTCCCAGTCATTTTCATCAACCGGATCTTCTATTGAAACAATTGGATACTTACTTACTAATTCTTTATAAAAGTCTATTAATTCATCAGTAGTTAAACTTCTTCCTTCTCCAACTAAATTATATTTACCATCTTTATAAAATTCTGATGCTGCAACATCAATTGCCAATTTAACGTCTTTATCTGGTTCATATCCGGCATTTTTGATAGCTTCCATTATAAGTTCAAAGCCTTCGGTATTGGAGTTTAAATCCGGTGCAAACCCACCTTCATCTCCTACACCAGTAGATAAACCTCTTTCATTTAAGACACTTTTCAAAGAATGAAATACTTCCGCTCCAACTCTTACTCTTTCTTTAATAGTATCCCTTTGTGGAATAATCATGAATTCTTGAAAATCAAGTTTATTATCAGCATGAGCTCCACCATTTAAAATATTCATCATTGGCACAGGAAGAGTCTTACCAGTTCCAACATATTTATAAAGAGGAACATTCTTAGCTTTAGCAGCAGCTTTTAAACAAGCCATTGAAACACCTAATATAGCGTTAGCGCCTAAATTACTCTTAGTTTTTGTTCCATCAAGTTCAAGCATTGTGTTATCAATTCCATATTGATCAAAAACATCCATTCCAACAACAACTGGTTTTATTCTTTCGTTAACGTTTTGAACAGCATTTAATACTCCTTTACCACCAAATCTATTTTTATCCCCATCTCTCATTTCTAAAGCTTCTCTTTCACCAGTTGAAGCTCCTGAAGGTACCGCTGCTCTTGCCATAATACCATTTTCAAGTATTACGTCTACTTCTACGGTTGGATTTCCCCTCGAATCTAAAATTTCTCTTGCTTTTACATCAGTAATATTCATTTTTTACCTACCTTTCTTATATAAATATTATATCACTTAAATAATGTTAAGATAAGTATTTTATTAGAATATGTAAATTGACTTTAATTATGAATATAGGGTATAATATAGTATAAGAATAATTAGGAGGGATAAATATGCAAATAATACTATTAGATGAAGTAAGATTTGACCAATTTGCTATTAACCATCCTAATCACAACTATTACCAATCAAGTAATTATGGTAGATTAATGTCTAAACATGGACATAACGCTTATTATCTAGGTTTAGTTGATAATGTAGGCGAAATAAAAGCTGCTACTTTAATGATTGTTAAAAATGAAAAAAATGAAAAAAGAAAAATGGGATATGCACCACGTGGTTTTCTAATTGATTGGAATAACAAAGAATTAGTAACAGAATTTACAAACGGATTAAAAGACTTTTTATCTAAAAGAAACTTTACTTATTTAAAGGTTGACCCAATGGTTATCTACAAAGTACACAATGAGGACGGAAGCGAAAAAAACGGAATGGAAGACAATTCTTCTTTTGTCCAAGAAATGCAAAATCTAGGGTATATCCATATGGGTTATAACAATGGTTTAGAAGCATCAAAACCTAGATGGAATGCTTTTACTGAACTTGATAACAACATAATTTCGCTTTATAACTCCATATCAAAAGATGCAAGAGATAAGATTAATGAATCTGCCAGAATGGGAAATAAAATATATCGTGGAAGCGCAAATGATATTAGCTTACTTTATAGTGTAATTAATAAAACTATACCACCTCTTGATTACTACCTAGATTATTATCAATTTTATGGGCAAAATTCTTTTGAAATATATTTTAATAAATTAGAACCAGTTTCATACGTAAACTCTAGTAAAACAATGTATGAAGAAGAAGAACAAATAAATAATGAATTAAATATGCAAATGCAAGATTTTAATAATCCAAATAAAGAATCAGTTATTAATGAAAAGTTAAAATCTGACGAACGACTTGCTAAATACAAAAAAAAGATGTTAGAAGCTAGTAATTTATTTCAATCATATCCTAGTGGATTAGTTACCGCTGGTGTAGCTGTAATAAAATTTGGTAATTCAGTTACTTTCTTTGCAAGTGGGATAAATGAAAAATTTAAAGACCAGCACCCTGAGTACTTACTAAAATGGCAACTAATGCAAGAATACGCAAGACAAGGTTACAAAGTCATTAACTTAGGTGGTTTAACTAGCGATTTAAAAAAAGATTATGAATCTACTTTAAAAACTGAAATGGCTAATAAAATTGTAGAATACGTAGGAGAATTTGACTTAGTAATTAATAAAAAAGCTTATTATACTGGTAGTAAATTAAATCCTATATTAAACTGGCTTAATACACCAATATAAACAGAATAAACTTCTGTTTTTTTATATATAAAAAAAGACATTCAAACGAATGTCTTTTTAAATACTATAATTAAGCGTCAATCTTAGTAACTGTACCAGCACCAACAGTACGTCCACCTTCACGGATAGAGAACTTAGTACCATTTTCAAGTGCGATTGGAGCGATTAACTCAACTGACATACTTACGTTATCACCAGGCATAACCATTTCAGTACCTTCTGGTAATGTAACAACACCTGTTACGTCAGTAGTTCTGAAATAGAATTGTGGTCTGTAGTTTGAGAAGAATGGAGTATGACGTCCGCCTTCTTCTTTACTTAATACGTAAACTTGAGCTTCAAATTTAGTATGTGGAGTAACTGATCCTGGTTTAGCAAGAACTTGTCCACGTTGTACTTGTTCACGTGAAATACCACGTAATAATACACCTGCGTTATCTCCTGCTTCAGCAAAGTCTAGTTGTTTACGGAACATTTCAATACCAGTAACAACTGTCTTTTGAGTTTCTTTTAAACCAACGATTTCAACCTCATCATTAAGTTTTAATTGTCCACGTTCAACACGTCCTGTAACAACAGTTCCACGACCAGTGATTGTGAATACGTCTTCGATAGACATTAAGAATGGTTTTGTGTTGTCTCTTTCTGGAGTTGG
>CALZLL010000030.1 GCA_945788325.1 uncultured Clostridium sp. | reverse complement strand
ACCAAGTATTTTTGCAAGTGCACCTGATATCAATAAAATAATAATATTTTTAATAAGTAAGTTATTTTTAAATTTAATCATAGTAAATTATATTACTATTTTTGTGGTATTTTACCATTTTTATCTTTGATTTTACACATATCTGTTATATAATAATAATTGTTAGTAATGATGAAAAATTCATTATGATTTTAAATATATTTTTAAGGATGGTAGATATGAAAAAAAGTTTTATTAAAAGAATAGTTGTATTCTTTGTTGTCATAGCATTATTTAGTTTAGTATATGTACCACTATTTAATGATATGAAGTTTGGTCTTGATTTAAAAGGTGGGTTTGAAGTTTTATATCAAGTAAAAAGAAGTGATGGTAAAAAACTTACCACCAATGATATGAATAGTACATATGATGTTTTAAAAAGAAACGTTGATTCTTTAGGGGTTTCAGAACCAGAAATAACAATGGAAGGTACTGATCGAATAAGGGTTAAGTTAGCTGGAGTAACTGACATAAAAGGGGCTAGAAAAGCTTTATCTAACGTGGCTAACATATCTTTTAGAGATACTAATGATAAATTATTAATGGATTCTAGTGTTATAAAAGGAGCTAGACTTAGTTATGATGAAAATGGTAAACCAGCCATATCATTACAAGTTGCTGATAAAGAAAAGTTTTTAGAAGCTACTACCGAAGTAAGCCAAAAAGAATCTGGTGAAAACGTAATGGTTATATGGTATAACTTTGAAAAGGGTGTTAACTCATACGTTAAAGATGAGGATACTTGTGGTAATGAAGATAGTATGTGTCTTTCAGCGGCTACTGTTTCACAAGGTTTTTCGTCAGACGTTATCATAACTGGTAATTTTGAAAAAGAAGAAGCAGAAAGTTTAGCAACAAGTATAAATGCTGGTTCTATAACTACAAAATTAAATGAAATTTCAAGTCAAAACGTTAATGCTTCATATGGTGAAGGAGTATTATCTAAGACTTTTATCGCTGGTGTTATAGGAATGATACTTGTAATACTATTTATGACGTTATTATATAAATTTTCTGGTTTCATATCAGGTATTAATCTTTTATTATACATGCTTTTAGTAATGGGTATATTCTGGTTAGTTGGTGGTGTATTAACACTTCCTGGAATTGCTGCTTTAGTATTAGGAATCGGTATGGCGGTTGATTCGTGCGTTGTAACAAACGAAAGAATAAAAGAAGAATTACAAACTGGTAGCAACTTAAAAAATGCCTATGAAGCTGGTAATAGTGAATCTTGGAGCACTATTTTTGATGCTAACGTAACAACGTTAATAGTAGCAATCGTATTATTCATTTTTGGTGAAAGTTCTGTAAAAGGTTTTGCAACCATGCTTATGATAACTATTTTTGCTACTATGTTTATAATGGTTTTCTTAAATAGAAAAATATTAAAATCATTTGTTAATACTAAGCTTTTTGATAAAAAACCTAATAATTTTATAAGGTATAAAAAGAAAAACAACAAATCATTTAAAAAAGTAAAAATTAATTCTATTAATCTAATAAAAAAATGTATGATAGTAACAGCTACTTATCTAATAATAGGAATAATATATTTATGTATTAATGGCCTAAACTTAGGAATAGATTTTAAAGCGGGTACTGATATAACTTTAAGTGCTAATAAAATTACGGTTAATGAAGTAAAAAAAGACATTGAAAAGATGGGTTATAATATTTCTTCAATTGAAAAACAAGAAAAAGGTGAAATACACGTTAGATTAAGTGATGAGTTAAAAGAAAAAGGAATTAATAAGGTTAATGCTTATTTTGAAGATAAGTATGATGCAAAATCAGAGATTAACGTTATTACTAACATAGTTAAACAAGATCTTGTTAAAAACGCAATATATTCGGTTTTAATCGCAGCAATTGCAATAATAATATATATTTCTATAAGATTTAAATTTAGTTATGCAATATCTTCAATTTTAACTTTAACACATGATGTTTTATTCGTAATAATATTATTTTCTTTACTAAAAATAGAAGTAAACGTTATATTTATAGCAGCTATATTAACCATCGTTGGTTATTCAATAAATAATACTATCGTTGTCTTTGATAGAATAAGAGAAAATATGTCAAATTATAAGAAAAAATTAACAAAAGAAGAATTAAAGGAAGTAGTTAATAATAGTATTTCTGATACTTTTAACAGAGCTATTTACACAACTTTAACAACTTTAATACCTGTAATTTGTTTAATGATTTTAGGTTCGAAAGGTATTTTACCATTTAATCTTGCATTAATATTTGGACTTGTTGCTGGTACATATTCTTCAATATTATTGGCAGGACAAATTTGGTATTTATTTGAAAAGAAAAATTGTAAAAAAGAAAGATAAAAGAAGGTGTTAAACGTGAAGCAGAAAGAAGATGCTTACACTTTAAATGACTTAATAGATAAAGCTAGAGTATATATTAAAAGTGAAGATGACATAAAATTAATTGAAAAAGCTTATGAATTTGCTTCTAAAGCACACGCAGGACAACTTAGATTAACGGGTGATGAATACGTTCTTCATCCTTTAAACGTTGCATTAATACTTACAGAAGTATACGCAGATAGTCAAACTTTAGCTACCGCTTTACTTCATGACGTAATTAACTTTACTAATACTACTCTAGAAGAAGTAGAAGAAAATTTTGGTACGGAAATAAAAGAATTAGTAGATGGAATTTCAAGAATAAATAAACTATCTTTATCAGCGGATAATGAAGCTTTGGTATCGTACCACAAAAAAATATTAGTTGGTTTATCTGGAGATGTTAGAATAATTATTTTAAAGATAGCAGATAGGCTTCATAACATGAGAACTTTATGGGCTATACCTGAGAAAAAAAGAAAAGAAAAAGCTAAAGAAACATTAGAAATACTAGCACCTATAGCGCATAGATTAGGTATTAATCACATTAAAAGTGAATTAGAAGATTTATGTTTAAAATACTATAAGCCAGATGTTTATAATGATATTTTAGAAAAACTTAGTGAGTCAAGAGCAGAGCTTGATAATTCAGTAGAAAAAATGATGGAAAGTGTTTCAAAACTCCTTGATGAAGCTAATATTCCTCATGAAATGAAGGGTAGAAGTAAAAGTGTTTATAGTATATATAACAAACTTCAAAAAGGTAAAACATTTAATCAAATATACGATATATTAGCACTTCGCTACTTTGTTAATACCGAAGCTGAATGCTACTTAGCACTAGGTGCAATACACGCTAAATATAAGCCAATGCCAAAGCGTTTTAAAGATTATATAGCACGTCCTAAGGCAAATGGTTATCAATCATTACACACTACCGTTTTTGGTGTAGATGGTAAACTTTTTGAAATACAAATAAGAACGTATGAGATGGATAAAGTAGCTGAATATGGTTTTGCATCTCATTGGTCTTATAAAGAACACGGTGTAAATAAAACTAACGAAATGGAACAAAAACTTAAATCATTTAGAAGTATAATAGAGCTTAACGAACAGCAAGTTGAAGGTGAAGAATTTGTAAATACGGTAAAAAACGAAGTGTTTAACTCTAGCAAAATATATGTTTATACCCCAAAAGGTGATGTTTTTGAATTACCGGTCGGATCAACGCCAATAGATTTTGCATACCGCGTTCATACTTCTGTTGGTCATCAAATGGTTGGGGCAATAGTTAATAATAACATTGTTCCCCTTGATTATAAACTAAAAGATGGAGACATTGTAAAAATAAACACTAATAAAAATAGCAAAGGTCCATCTCAAGAATGGATTAATATAGCATATACGACTAGTGCAAAAAATAAAATAAAGGCATTTTTTACTAAGATAGATAAAGATGAAACTATATCAAATGGTAAAGAAATGCTTATAAAAACTATTAGAAGAAAAAAATTAACAATCAATGATATCATGGATGATAAAAAAATCAAAATAGCATTAGATGAGTTAGGTTTAAATAACGAAAATGATCTTTACTATGAAATAGGTGTTGGTAAATATAATCCTACGCAAATTATAAAAACTATATTAGGTGAAAAAGAAGAAGAAAAAAAGATGCTAGATAAAGTATTAAAATATTCTTCTAAAGCCATGGATGGTTCTGGTGACATTATAATTGATGGTATGAATGATTTAAAAGTATCGTTTGGAGGATGTTGTATGCCCGTTAAAGGCGATGATATAGTTGGATATATTTCTAAAGGAAATGGTATTACTATTCATCGTAAAACATGTCACAATGTATGCAATTTAAACGAAAGAACAATAGATGTATCATGGAATGAGTCTGCTAATAAAAAATATGTTACTAACGTAATTATATATGCTGAGAAGAAAGATAATTTATTACTTGAAATAATTTCTAAAACAACTTCTATGAACGTTGGGGTTAAAAGTGTTAATACAATTACTAACGTGGATTATAACGCTTTTGATTTAAATATATTAGTAGAGGATAAAGAAATGCTTGATAGATATATTAGTGTTATTAGTCAGCTTGCCTATGTAACTAGTGTTGAAAGAGGTAATAAATAATGAAAGTAATTATTCAAAGAAGTCTTTCCTCTAGCGTTAGTGTATCAAATAAAGTAATTGGAAAAATAGATAAAGGATACGTGATATTAGTAGGTTTTACTTTAGGTGATAATAAGCAAATAGTAGATCAAATGATTAATAAAATAATTAATCTTAGAATATTTTCTGATGAGAATGATAAATTAAACCTTAGTATAAAGGATATAGAAGGAAGTGTGTTATCTATTTCTCAATTTACCTTGTATTCTAAATTAAATGGTCGTAGACCTTCATTTACAAAAGCTTTAAATTATAATGATGCAAAAGAATTATATGAATATTTTAATCATAAACTCAAATTAGAAAACATAAATGTTGAAACTGGAGAATTTGGTGCTGATATGAAAGTTAATATCACAAATGACGGACCAGTTACAATTATTATAGATAGTAATGAAGATTTTAAATAATCTTCATTTTTTCTATTTATTTTCTTTTGAAAATATTATATAATTAAATCATAGGAGGAATGTATATGACAATAGCAATAATTATAGCTGTAATCGTAGTACTAATATTATTATATTTTGTATCTACGTATAATTCACTTGTTGGATTAAGAAACAAAGTAAAAGACCAATGGTCACAAATTGATGTGGTATTAAAAAATAGAAATGATTTAATACCAAATATCGTTGAAACAGTAAAAGGGTATGCAAAACATGAAAAGGAGACTTTAAACGAAGTAATTGAAGCTAGAAGTAAGATGGCATCTGCTAATACTCCTGAAGAAGAAATGAAGGCATCAGGAGAAGTTACAAAGGCTTTAGGAAAATTATTTGCTTTAGCTGAAAGTTATCCTGAATTAAAGGCTAATGAAAACTTCTTAGATTTACAAAATAAATTAAATGAAGTAGAAGAAAAAATACGTTATGCAAGACAATTTTATAATGATTCTGTTTTAACTTACAAAAATAAACTTGAAATGTTTCCATCTAACATAGTAGCTAACATGTTTGGATTTAAACCAGAAGCTTTCTTTGAAGCAACCGAAGAAGAAAGAAAAAATGTACAAGTAAAATTTTAGTCTACTAAATAAGTAGACTTTTTTCTTTAAGGAGGAGAGTGTATGAAAAAAATATTAAAATATCTTTATATAATAGGAATATTTTTGTTATTTCCTATCTCGGTAAATGCTATTGATATAGATACGGTTGATATTGATGTTTACGTAGATAAAAATGGTAATGCACACATAACTGAAAAATGGATAGATCCTGAAGCTAATTATGGAGATTCAGAGTTTTATAAATCATATGATAACCTAGGTGAAATGAGTGTTACCGATTATACAGTAACGTATAATAATCAAGTTTTTGAATATAAACAGGATTGGGATATTGAAGATTCATTTGAAGATAAAGCATATAAAAATGGTTTATATTATGAAGATGGTAAAACAGAATTATGTTTTGGTATTAGTGATTATAATTCTGGAACGTATACCTTAACATATACGATAGAAAATTTTATTGTTAAACTTAACGATGCAGATATGATCTATTTTAATTTTTTACCAAGTGGTAATGATATTGATAATTTTCATTTGAAATTATATTCTGATGATAAGTTTGAAGATACGCTTCCAGTATGGGGATTTGGTAAGAAAGATGGTACGGCTTACGTATATGATGGGTATGTTGAGATGAACTCTGAAGGTGACATTGATGAAGATGAATATATTACCTTATTAGCACAGTTTGATAAGAATACTTTTGATTCATCATACGTAATAGATAAAGATTTTAATGATTACTTAACAATGGCTAAAAAAGGTTCTAAAACGTCAATTAATGCAAATCCTATTATTAAATTTATAAAAGCTTTATTTAGCTTTATATTTTCTAATTTTATATTTATATTTTTTGCTATCATATTTATTGTTACCATAATAAAATCAAGAAATAAAATTGGTAGCTACAAATACGATTTTGGAAAAAATGGAAGAAAGTTACCAAAAGATATTAATAAAATAAGAGATATTCCATTTGATGATATATATAAAGTTTATTTATATTCTACTATATATCATTTAAATTATAAAAAAACAGATTTATTAGGAGCAGTACTTTTAAAATGGTTAAAAGAAAAAAGGATTTCTATTGAAAAAGGTACAACAAAGATTCTAAAAAAAGAAGAAAGCAAAATAGTTTTAAGTGATAATTTTATATCAAATAATGAATATGAAATGAAATTACATAAAATGTTATTAGAAGCTTCAAAAGATGGAATATTAGAATCAAATGAATTTGAAAAATGGTGTAAAAATAACTATGCTAAAATACTTAGATGGTTTGATGATATATTAGATTATGAAACAGAAAAACTATTATCAGAAGGTTTATTACAAAAAGTGGAAAAAGATTCTAAAGTACAAATAACTGATAAGTTTATTGAAGAAGCATGTCTTGTTAAAGGTGTTAAAGAATTTTTATTAGAATTTTCTAGAATTAATGAAAAAGAAGCTATTGAAGTTAATTTATGGGATATGTATTTGATATACGCTCAAATATTTGGAATAGCAGATAAAGTAGCTAAACAATTTAAAAAGTTATATCCAAATGAGATAGAAGCATATAATGAAAGATATGGTTATGGATTTGATGATATATTATTTATTAATATGATTAGTACTTCAGGTATGTCTACCGCTATGTCATCGAGAGATAAAGCTAATAGTTATTCATCAGGTGGCGGTGGATTTATGTCCGGTGGCGGAGGAGGAGGCTCCTTTGGTGGCGGTGGATCTATGGGGTCTAGATAGTCTCTTTCTATCTAGAATAAATTAAAAATAAAAAATTAATTTTGTTTCTAATATTTTTATAAAAAACAATAAATATTTAAGAATTTATTAAGAAAAAGCACATGGTTTTAAATAAAAAGAAAACAAGTTTTATATAAGAACTTGCAACGCTTAAGGTCTTAAAAAAATATTGATTGTGTAATTTTTAGTGTGTGTAACTAAAAAATAGTTACATGCACTTTTTTAATTAAAAATCTTTAAATTAATATTATAATATTTCTTTCAAATCTTCATTATAAATATTAAAAATTATAGTTTCTTCTTTATTATTCATATGAAAAATAAATTTTTCTATATTTTTATAATATGAAACGTAATTTATATCTTTGTATAAAATTGTCACTTCATCATACTCTTTTGTTTCATGTAATTCTAATAAGTGATTATATGTATGAAATGTATTAACAAAAATTATCTTCTCACCATTGTACTT
>CALZLL010000029.1 GCA_945788325.1 uncultured Clostridium sp. | reverse complement strand
CTTAGAAGAGTAATGTTATCATCATTACCAGGAGATGCAATAACTAGTGTACACATCGATGGTGTTCTTCATGAATTCCAAACAATAGATGGAGTAATAGAAGACGTAACAGGAATCATTTTAAATCTAAAAAGTGTAGTTGTTAAAAACCATACTAATGAACCTAAAACTATAAAATTAAACGTAAGTAAAGAAGGTGTTGTAACAGCAGCTGATATAGAAAAAGATGCTGATATAGAAATAATCAACCCTGAACAAGAAATTGCTACGTTAGTTAAAGGTGGAAAACTTAACATGGAAATGACCGTTGGAAACGGACGTGGATATGTAAGAGCAGAAGCTAATAAGAAATTATTAGGTGATGTTAAATTAAATACTATAGCAATGGATTCTAATTTCTCACCAATTGAAAGAGTTAATTATGAAGTAGAAGGAGCTCGTGTTGGGCAAGATGATACTTATGATAAATTAACTATGGAAGTTTGGACTAATGGTTCAATGAAACCTGAGGAAGCTATTGCGTTAGCATCAAGAATAATTATAGAACATTTTGAAATTCTAACTGAATTAGATGAAATAGCTGATGAAACCGGTCTTATGAAACAAAACGTTGATGATTCTAAGACTAAAGCTTTAGAAATGTCAATTGATGAGTTGGAATTCTCTGTTAGAGCATATAATTGTTTAAAAAGAGCTAACATCAATACATTACAAGATTTAACTCAAAAATCTGAAAATGAAATGATGAAAATTCGTAACTTAGGTAAGAAATCTCTTAAAGAAGTTATTGATAAAGTAAAAGAAATGGGATTCTCATTTAGAAACGACGACTAAAAAGTAAGGAGGAAGACAAATGGCTTATAGAAAATTAGGACGTACTAACAAACATAGAAGAGCTATGCTTGCTAACTTAACAAAAGACCTAATTAAAAATGAACGTATTGAAACTACTGAAACACGTGCTAAAGAAGTACGCAAATGTTTTGATAAAATGGTTACATATGGAAAAAATGGTAGCCTAGTAGCTAGACGTAATGCACTTGCTTTCTTACATAACGATAATGAAGCTGTAACAAAGGTATTTGATACTTTAGCTAAACGTTATGAAAATAGAAATGGTGGATACACTAGAATATTAAAATTAACTGAAAGAAGGGGCGATGACGCTCTTATGGTTATACTAGAATTAGTAGACTAATAAATTAGAAGCTTATAGCTTCTTTTTTTTAATATGCGACCTTCAGGGTCGCATATAAATCCACCTGCTAAGCAGGTGAGAAAAGTAAGGAGCGAAGCCCATCAGAAAACATATAAACCTCTCTTTGTTATAATATAGAAGATTCGCCAATCAACTATAAAACAAAGGGAGGTTTATATGTTCAATACTAAGACAAAAAGTAAAAATATTGATGAAAGCCAATTGTCCCATACAAAATATAATTGTTTGTACCACATAGTGTTTATACCAAAATATAGGAGAAAAGCAATATATGGTAAATTAAGAAGGGACATTGGAATAATACTTAGAAGACTATGTGAATATAAAGAGGTGGAAATAATAGAAGCAAACGCATGTATAGATCATATACATATGTTAGTAAAGATTCCACCTAAGTTAAGTGTATCACAATTTATGGGATATTTAAAAGGGAAAAGTGCACTAATGATATTTGAAAATCATGCAAATTTAAAATATAAGTATGGACAAAGAACATTTTGGGCAAGAGGATATTATGTAAGTACAGTAGGATTAAATAAAAATACAATAAAAAAATATATAAGAGAACAAGAAACAGAAGATATGATAATAGATAAGAGAAGTGTAAAAGAATACGAAGACCCTTTTAAGGGTTGTTAGAGTGAAAAAGGCGATTGGCGAATTAAAAAGCTCCCAAATGGGAGCAGCCATTATTAAGCCCTTATAGGGTGTGTGAAAATCCACTAGTTAGACTAGTGGATTTTTAATTTTTATGTTATACTATTATTGGTGATAATATGATAGCACTTATAACTGGGGTATCAAGTGGTTTAGGAAAAGATTTTGCTATTAATCTTAGTAATCTTGGATATGATATTATTTTAGTAGCTAGAAATAAAAAAAAGCTGGAGCAAGTATCTAAAGAATGTAAAACAAAAACTTTTATTGAAGCACTTGATTTATCAATTCCAGAAAATTGTAAAAAGATATTTAAAAAATATAAAAACATAGACCTATTGATAAATAATGCAGGTTTTGGAGAATTCGGTGATTTTGCTTCTAGTAATTTAGATAGTGAATTAGAAATGATTGATTTAAACATAAAAGCTGTTCATATACTTACTAAACTATATTTAAAACAGATGATAAAAAAAGATAGTGGAAGAATATTAAATGTAGCATCATCTGCAGCCTTTTTACCGGGACCATTAATGAGTACTTATTATGCCACTAAATCTTATGTTTTTAAGCTTACAACGGCTATTTTTGAGGAATTAAGACGTATTAAGTCAAATGTTAAAGTACATGTATTATGTCCTGGACCTGTAGATACTAATTTTAATGATGTTGCAGGTGTTAATTTTTCAATGAAAAGTTTATCTAGTAATTATGTTACATCATACGCACTTAAAAAAATGTTTAAGAATAAATTAGTTATAATACCAGGATTTGTTAATAAATTAGGAGCTTTAGGAAGTAAAATCTTACCACTTAAGTTTGTACTTAAGGTAGATTATAATATACAAAAGAAAAAGGAGAGATAAAATGAAAAAGAATAAAAAAGGATTTACATTAGTAGAATTATTAGCAGTAATAGTTGTTTTAGGAATTATAATGTCAATTGCAGGTACAGCTGTTTTAAAACAAAAAAAGATAGCTAATTTAAAAGAAGCTGAAAAATTAGAAAAAACAATAGCTGATTTAGGAGCTAATATATACAGCTATGAATATTTAGTTGGAGTTAAAGATGCAAAAAGTTATTGTGAAGAAATAAATTCTAATTACAATGAAAATGAAGGAAAATGTGAAAATGGTAATGATGATTCAGAAAATTATTTTTACAAATCGTATAAAAATTTAAGTGATGGATCATCAATTAAAATATCTTTTGCTGAGTTAAAAGAAGCTGGTTATCTAAAAAGTGAAACAATATCAAATCCAGCAGGTAATGGAAATTGTGAAGGATACTTAGAAGTAAAAAAAGGGCCAGAGTTTAGTGGTTATATATGTTGCAATAATTTATATGAGACTGGGAAGTCAGAAGCGCCAACGAGCTGTTCTAAAATAGATACTGAGGTAAAACTTACCAATAAATGATATCAAGCTACCATTATGGTAGCTTTTTTTTAAATTTTGTTATATAATAATTCCTTAATATTTTAAGGAGGTGAAAAAGTATGAATATATTGGAAATAAAAGACTTGAGTTTTAGATATAAAAATAAGTTTATATTTGATGGTTTTAATCTTAATGTTGAACGTGGTACTTGGGTTACTATTGCTGGACCTAATGGTGCAGGTAAAACAACACTTGTTAAGATACTAGCAGGAATTGAAAAGTCTTATTCTAATATAATCATATTTAATTTGCCACTTAATAAAAAGAACGTGTCTAATATAAGAAAAGAAATTGGATTTGTATTTGATACTCCAGATAATTTTTTTGCTTGTGAAACAGTTGAAGATGAGCTTGCTTTTTCTCTTGAAAACATAGCGGTTTCTCCTAAAACAATAAGAAAAAAAATAGATGAAATATCAAAAGTATTAAAAATAGAAAAATTATTAAAAGAAAATCCATATGATTTATCTGGTGGAGAAAAACAAAAAGTAGCTCTTGCGTGTGCACTTATGCTTGAACCTAGAATTTTAGTTTTGGATGAAGCTCTTTTGATGATTGATATAAATGAAAGATATGAGATATTAAAACTTTTAAAAAGTTATTGTAAAAATAAAAGAGTAACCATAATATCATTTACTCATAATTTAGAGGAAGCTATTTATTCTGATAGATTAATTGTTTTAAATAAAGGTGTCATAGTAGTAGATGGAAGTTTTCCATCAGTATTTGATGAAGAAAGAGTAATGAGAAAAATTGGTCTTGAAGTACCTTTTGCAGTAGAGTTATCTCAAAAGTTAAGGGTTTATAACATAGTTGATGAGTTAAACTTAGATCTTGAAAGGTTGGTGTCTTTAATATGGAAGTAATATTTAGGAACGTTAGCTTTTCATATAATCATGGTTTAAAGAATGAAAAACAAGCGTTAAAGGATATTAATTTATGTTTTGATAGTAATTTAATACACGGAATAATAGGCCCGATAGGTAGTGGTAAATCAACGATGCTAGAACTTATGAATGGTATAACTAAACCTACTTCTGGAGATATTGTGGTAGGAAAGTATGAATTACATAAGAAAAATTTTAATTTTAATAAATTTAGATATGATGTTGGGTTGGTGTATCAATTTCCTGAAAAGCAGTTTTTTTGTAATACGGTTGGTGAAGAGATAGCTTTTTCGCAAAAAGTATTTAACAAAAAAAATAAATATTTAAAAAGCAAGGTAATTAAAATGCTTAAGATGGTTGGTCTTGATGAAACATATATAAATCGAAGCCCATTTAGTCTTAACGGAGGAGAAAAAAGAAGAGTAGCTATTGCATCAGTTTTGATATCTAATCCAAAATTATTAATAATGGATGAACCAACCATTGGGCTTGATAATAACAGCAAGAAAAAGCTAATGAAACTTTTATGTACTTTAAAAACTAAATATTTAAAAACAATAATAATTGTTACACATGATGTTGATATGCTTTATGAAATAGTAGATAACGTGGTTGTTTTATCAAAAGGAAAAGTTATTAAAGAAGGAAGTAAAATAGAAGTTTTTGGTGATGTTGATTATTTAAATAAAAATAATACTCCTATTCCTAACGTAGTAAAGGTAGAAAAGATGATATATGATCAATTAGGTATTGACCTTGGATATTTACCTAACATGAATTCTTTAGTTAGAAGTATAGTAAAGTTAAAGGATGAAAAGGAAGGTGTTCATCATGAATAAATATCCATTTTTTAAGTATGTTACTGGTGATTCAAAAATGCATGTAATGAATTCTAAAATGAAGATAATATGGTTTTTAGCAATGCTTTTATGTACTTTAATTTATAGAGATTATGTATCTGCTACAATATTAACTTTATTATTTATATTTTTTATGGTTAGTAGTAAGATAAGTTTAAAAGCCTATTTATCAAATATGTTTTTAATATGGCCTATATATATTATCACTTTTATAATTTGTTATTTAGTTACATCTAATATTTTGTTTTCTATCTTAATTGTTATAAAAGTTATTATGTTAGTTTTACTGTTTATTATTTTAACATTTACTACTTCTTTAAGTGAGATAGCTTGGGGATTTGAATGTGCTTTTGTAAAACTCAAAAAAATAGGTATTCCTGTTTCTAAAATATCTCTTAAAATTGCTATGAACATAAAATTTATTTCAACGTTATTTGAAAAATTTAAGGAAGTTAGAAAATCAATGGCTTATCGTGGTATACCGTATAAAAATGGTAGTTTTAAAGCATTTCGAAAAATGATTATACCTGTTTTTTCTCTATCATATAAATTATCTAGAAGAATGGGAAAGATAATGAAACTTAGATTTTATGGTTTATCAAAGAAGAGAACAAACTATCATGAAAATAAAACTACAAAATTTGATAAAATTTTAGTAATATCATCTTTCATTTTATTATACATAGTTATTTGGTTAGGGTGGTGTTAAAGTGAAATATTTAATTGATTTTTCATACTCAGGAGCAGATTTTAATGGTTATCAAAAACAACCAGATAAAAGGACTGTTCAGTTTGAAATAGAAAAGGTATTAACAAATATAAATGCTGATAAAGAAGTAAAAATAACAGCAGCAGGAAGAACTGATGCAAAAGTAAACGCATTACACCAAATGGCTCATTTTGTATTGAATAAGGAAATATCTCCTTATAAGCTTAAAGGTGCGCTAAATAGTTATTTACCTAATGATATCTATATAAATGATGTTAAGTATGTTAATGAGGATTTTCATGCTAGGTACATGGTTAAGGAAAAAACTTATCAATATAAAATAAATACAGGAAATTACAATCCTTTACTTCGCACCCACGTGTATCAATATTGTAGAACCTTAAACATTAAAAAAATGAAGGAAGCTTTATCTTCTTTTAAAGGTACTCATGATTTTACTACTTTTACTTCTAGCGAAGATAAAAGAGAAAACAAAGTAAGAACCATAAAAAACGTTTCTTTATCATTTAGTAAAGATATAATAACAATTACGTTTAAAGCTAAAGGATTTTTAAAATACCAAGTAAGAAACATGGTTGGTACTTTAATTAAAGTAGGAGAAGAAAAGGTTGATCCATCTATAATACCCGTATTATTAGAGAAAAAGGATAGAAAAAGTGCATACATGTGTGCACCAGCGGAAGGATTAACTTTAATAAATATTAAATATTAAAAAAATAGTTTTCAAATTAATGAAAACTATTTTTATTTTACATCGTTTATTAAGTCTACTAAGGTTTTAATACCGATTAAACCACATATACCAACTAATATATATATAATTTTAGAACCTAATGCAACGGTACCACCGAAGATTGTAGCAACTAAATCAAAGTTAAATAAACCAATTAGTCCCCAGTTTAATGCTCCGATGATCATTACTGTTAAAGCTATAATTTGTAATGTTTTCATAATTTTCCTCCTTTTATACTAATAGGATAATCAAAAAAATTTTTTTTATACGTGAATATTAGAAAATTTAAACCATATAATTAATTGAAAATTAAAAGAGGTGAATTATGAAAAAAATATTAAGTTTTTTATTAGTACTTTTTTGTGCTATAAGTCTAACAGGATGTGAAAAGGAAACAGAAAAAACAGTACTTAGTAAATTGTCTAAAAAAATTGATAAAGTTTCAGGGTATAAATTAGAAGCTGAAATGGAATTAATAAATAATGAGGATTCTTATAAGTATGACATTTCAGTATCTTATAAAGAAAAAGATTATTATAGAGTATCTCTTAGAAATAAAACAAATAATCATGAGCAAATAATACTTAAGAACACGGATGGTGTTTATGTCAAGACACAAAAAAGTACTAAACAAAAATTAAATGTTATTTAAGATGTATCCATTTATTATAGTGTAAAAAATAATATTTAAATACTAGAAAATAGTATTTTTATTTTGGATAAATATTTGGATTTTAAATTCATAAGTAAAATAATACTTTATAGTATATCTTTGGATGTTTTTAATAATAATTTTGGATAAATTTTGCAAGTGCAAAATAAGTTTGATGCCATCTAGTTTGTTGTAAAATAAAGTTAAACTATATAATGTGGCATCATCTTCTTATGCTCCTTTTTTGATAACTGTAAAAATTAGTATAAATTATCCAAAATTCTTAATATTTTATCCAAACAAAAAATTATGTTATAATAGCATCAAGAGGTGTAACTATGGATAATAAATTAAATAATATTATAAATGAATTTTTTGAAAATACGGATGCTAAAAATGATGAAGAATTAAATAATCAATTACAAGAATTAATGGAAAAATATAATAATGGTGAAATAGATTATGTTAACACTGCTATGGATGATGCATATGAATTATTAGAAGAAGCACAAAATACTAAATCAAAAAAGAAAGCTAAGAAACTAGCAGAAGAAGCATATCTTGGGTGTCCTGATTGTTTTGATGCATTATTGTATATGGTTGAACTAGAAGATAGTTATATAAAAAAATTAGAATTATTAGAAGAAGGACTAGAATTTGAAAAAGATAAATTAGAAGAAGAAAAATATTTTGAAAAAGATAATATTGGACATTTCTATGGTATATTTGAAACAAGGCCATATATGAGAGGACTTTATACAAAAGCAAATATATTTATTGAAATGGGGAAAATTAAACAAGCAAGGGATATATGTAAAGAAATTTTAAAACTTAATAAAAATGACAATCTAGGTGCTAGATATTTATTAATGGCAATTTATGCATTTTTAGAAGATGAAAAAGAAATGTTAGCATTATATAAAAAATATCCAGAAGAACATTTACAAATGTTATTTCCGTTATTTGCTTTATACTATAAAAATAGCAATGATGAAAAAGCAATTGAATATTTAAAAAGAATAAATAAATCTAACCCTAACTTTATAAAATTTTTTAAAGGTAAAATGGAAGATAATGAAAATATAATGCCAGGTTATTATTCCATTGGTGATTCATCTGAAATTAAAATGTATTTTATGAATTACACATTTTTACTTTTAACAGTACCATTAATTGAAGAATATATTTTAAAATATTCGAAGAAATAGTTTATTCGTTATTTAAAGAATATTGCGTAATAACTAAGGATATGAAAATCTTCTTTTTTAGTGTATAATATAATTGTAAGAGAGAGACAAATAGTAATTTGTAAAGGAGGTATTTATGGGAATAGAACATTCGCAAAATTA
>CALZLL010000028.1 GCA_945788325.1 uncultured Clostridium sp. | reverse complement strand
TAATTGAAGCTTTAGTTAATCTTATATAACCTTGTTCATTAAGGTAAGCTGAATCTTTTGCTATTAAGGTAACACTACCAATTATAGTTCCAGATTTTTGTGGAGTCTTTGATTCTAACTCATAATTACTACCAGTAGCTGATGATGCGTTTCTAACAAATGCTTCGTTAAATTCAACTGAGTAAAAACCAACATTATAAGAAGTTGTAATAAGATTAAAATTGACCTTAGTAAAGTCTTCATCAGAATCTACTAATATATTAATCTTTTTAGTTGAATTTAATTCTATATTAACTTCATCAGTTTCAAAATATATTTTGTTTTCCGCCTTAACACTAACCGGAACAAAAATAACTGCCATAAGTATAAACAATAAAATTAATTTCTTTTTCATAATTATCTTCCTTTTACTTTTCTTCTATCTCATAATCTTTATTATTAAGTTTATATTCATTCATTGTCATACCAAGAACAAATATATAACTCATCCAATATATCCAAATCATTAAAATAATTAAATTTGATAAGTTACCATAAAATTTATTATAGTTAGCCAGATTAGTAACATAAAAAGTATATACAAAAGTAGTTATACCCCATACTATTGTAGTAAATAATGCACCTTTATTTACACTACTACTTGGTATTTGAACGTTAGGTGCTATTGTATATATAATTTTTATTCCAATAAATATCATAAATAATACAAACGGCCACTTTATAATGTTATATATCATAGTAACATATGGGGATATTGTTCCTCCAACTTCTGATGTATATGCTATAATTCTAGTTCCTAAAGTTAATATACCAATACTAGATAAAACAAGGAATATAAGAATAGCTAACATTATTATTGCTTTAATTCTAGTTCTAAAAAAATCTTTTTGCTTACCATTATATATTTGTGTTGAAGCAATTATTATGGAATGGGTTGCTTTAGCTGCTATATAAAAAGCAGTTATTATGAATAATATATCAATGGTTCCAACTTTTTGTTGCTCAAATACTGAGAGTATTAAACTAGCAACACCACTTGGTAAATAATGATTAATAAACCCAGTTACCGCATCAAAATTAAGTGATAACTTTGATGCGAACATAACAAGTAAACTAATTAAGGGGATTGCTGATAATATTACAAAGAATGAAATTTGTCCCGGTAATATTGACATTAATGGTGTACTCATCAATTTAATGTTTTCTTTTATTGATCCCCTTATTTTCTCTTTTTGTTTTCTCATTTTAACACCTATTTATTTTTACCATTTAATTCTCTATTAGCTCTTATTTCAAGAACTGCTTCATTTATGGCATCGTCAATTGTTTTAATATCATCTTCTATCATACTATAACCTAAAGTAGCCCCATAACCATATGGTAATTCTTTTAATTCCTTATATAATTTTCTCATGTACGAAACAACTTTACTTTTTTCATAACCGACCATGTATATTAGGTATTCATTACCATCAGTTCTTATAATATCACTTTGTTCAAGTTGGTTTCTTATAAGAACGTTAGCTGCTAACTTAATTAATTTGTCCCCTTCTTCATGACCATAAACATCATTAACGTGACGTAGATTATTTAAGTTAATAACGATAATGGCTTGTGGATATATAGCATTATTACCCCAACTTTTAAAGTTTTTATTTAAATAATTACGATTCTTTAAAGAAGTTAAAGGATCAATATATCTTATTGTTTCTTCTCTTTTATTTTTCTTTTTAATATTTATTTTTTTCTTAGCAAAAAGCCATATTATAAATACTATAACTACCGCTACTATAACATATATGAAACCATAGCTTATTTCTTTTGAATCAACGCTATATTTATTCCAAGCTACATTATATATTTGCTTATAATTAATTGTTTCCATGTAAGTAGTAAATAATGATTTAAATATTTCATTTTCATTTGTATCCCTAATTATATATCCATATTCTAAGTTTTCTTTGTCATTATAAATAACCCTATAATTAGATAATTTACTATCTTTATACATTTCATAAATACTTTGATCAAGTACTACAATACTATCCTTACCAATTTTATTAATTAACTTACTTACTTTATCATAAGAAGTAACCTTAGCCTTACCTTCTTTTTCTAAAAATTTTGCAAGGTTTGAATTAGTAGTAATTACTTTCTTGTTTTTCAATGATTTAACCGAATTTACGACCACATCAGTTTTTTCTTTATTAATTAAAACAACGTATTGCTCATCATATGGAGATATTGTTTTGGTATAATTACCACTTAAACCAGAATAATTATAATAGTTAGGTGCAACATCAACCTTACCACTATTTAAAGCAGCCGTCAAATCCTTAACAGAACGATATTTTTTTAAAGTAAAACTAGCTCCCGAAATATCACTAAATGAATTAATATAAGTACTATCTAATCCTATTAACTTATTATTAATGGTATTAGTATATGGTTCATTTTCTAAATATCCAAAAACATACTTTTTACTTAGAAAATCTGCTTTAGATTTTTCTGAAATATTATTTTTTTCTGTTAATAAATTTATTAAAGACTCATTATATTTCTTTTCTAAATCATTAACTTTGTATTTTAAATAATTTTTATTTACTATGCTCAATAAATGTTTATCAGCTTCCTTTGAAGTTTTTAACACATATGCTTCTTTTAACTCAGTTATGTTATAAACCACATGGTAATTATTTTCCAAGATAAATGATAAACATCTTGTTTTTGGCACCGCAATATAATCTACTTCACCATTTTTAATAGCAGCTTCTAAAGCAGCTATGTTTTCATATGGTGAGTATGAAATTCCGTTATCTGATGAAATATAATAACTTACATCTGCTAAATCATCTGTTAAAACACCAATTTTTTTATTTCTTATTTCGTTAGGTGCTGTTATTTTTTCTTGATCTTTTCCAACTAATACATAATAGTCTTTATAAAAAATCATCTCATCATCTTTTAAGTTAGATACTTTATCGTGTTTTACAACTTCAAAATATAAATCATTTTCTTGTAAATCAGATGAAGCATCATATGATATTAAATTTAATGATAAACCAGTTTCATCTTCAAACTTTGTAGTAAAATCAAAGAAAATTCCTTCACCATCACTACTAAAAACAGGTATATTATTAGCTATCGATACGTTTATAACTTCTTTTTTGTTATTTTCAATCCATTTTTTCTCAGTTAGGTTTAATTTAGTATTGTTTTCATTTCCATTACTAGAATTAATTAAAATAATTAATATTACAAGTAATATACATATAAGCCCAGTTGCTAACCACTTTTTATTTTTCTTCTTTTTCATTTATACCACCTCTTAAAGTACATCAAACGATATTTCCGTTTTATTCTTATGTTTGTATCCAGTTACAGGATGTTTAGTTTTACCATCGATAGTTTGCTCGGCATATAATTCAACGTCATAGTAACCCTTAACTTTCTCACTCATGTAAGAAAGCATTTCATTAAACTTAGCTTTAATATCATCAGTTGATACCCCTTCATCAAAGGTAACAAAGAATTTTATAAGTCTTCCTTTTACTATGATTTCAGCTTCTTTTACTCCATCTATACTAGAAGATTTACTTTGAACTTCTGATTCTTCATCCTTAGTAAACTTATTATCTTTTATATCTCTTAATCTAACACCATAAACAGCTTTTTCAGCAGTTGAGTAAAATAATGATTTATATAAAACTAATAAAACTATTATAGCTAATAATACTATTAGCCCTATTTTAACTTGTTTTTTATTATTTCTTATAAAAGTTTTTATTTTTGGTACCATTACCATCACCTCTCATACGATAAATATTATACTATAAATTATGTTTTATTTCCACTTTAATTAAAAAATAAGATACAAATTTTAGTATCTTATTTAATTTATTAATAATTTTTGCTATATAGTTTTAGTTTTTCTTATACCCTTGCACCCATCAAATTAGTTGATGAATATCTTTTTAAACCAATATTAAAAATTATGAATGCAATTAACGTTATAAAAATAGCAAATAATAATACAATTCCTAATATTAAAACATTATTTTGTAACATGAATTTAATTGGTAAATAAACGATAAAACCTAATGGGAATATTGTATAAAGCATTACTTTTATAGCACCAGAGAATATAGTTTCTGGATAGGTAGCAAAAGATGTTGGTATTCTAGCTAACGTCACGGATAATTCTTTAAAATTTATACTAAAAAATATTAAAGAATATAAAATTACAATAAAAGCAGTATATATAATTGCGCCTAATAAACCAAATATAGTTGTAAATATAAACGTTTTTATACTAGGAATAGCAATAAGAGTTACAACATAACCATAAAGAACATCACCTACCGCGCTAGCTGAAGTATTAGAAGTTATTACACTTAATAGTGCGTTTTTAGGTTGTACTAAATAAGCATCTAATTTACCATTAATAATGTAATTTGGAATATTATTAGAACCAGCAAAAAGCACTTGTGAATATCCAAAAGAAACCGCTGCAAACCCCCAAACTAGTAGTATTTGCTTCATTGATAGCGATACATCATTTGTAACTGATAAAATTACAACCCATTGAACTAAAAAAGAAGCATTTGAAATAAACATTAATAAAACACTAAACAAAAAGGACTTTTTATTAACCATTTGTCTAATTATATTATATTTTATTGATAAAAACATAACTTTTAATTGATTCTTAACCACCGTTAACATTTACTTTCTTCACTCCCTTCTTATATTCTATAGTAATTATTATAGCTAATAAAGTGATATAAAACACTTGAGATAATATCACTTTAAAATATTCATTTAAATTAAAATTAACTATCATTTTACAAGGTCCAGATAAAGCTGCATAAATAGGAGAATACCTAATAATAGGTTGTAACCATAAAGGAAACATTTCAAGAGGAAAAGTAACACCAAATATTAAAAATATTGTTTTAAAAATCCACTGAAAAGGTTCTGAATTTTCTACCCAAAATGATAGGTAACTAATGATTAATCTTATTAAAGCTGATATTATACATGCAAAAAACATGGTAATGATAATTAATAATAAGAATTTAAATTTAAAAGTTTCAAGTGGTCCAATAAGTATCAACCCTAAAAATAATGAACAAATTAAATTAACTATACCTTTTATGGTAGACTCTGCAAAAAATCTTGAAAAGATATAACCAGTATAACTATATGGTTTATTAAGTACGTAAGCTATATTTCCATTTGCAATATCATTAGTTGGAGTTTTTCTTACAATGTTACTAGACGAAAAACTAGTTAATAATTCAGTAAATGTAACATACCAAATCATCTGTACAAATGTATAACCATTTATTATTTCTTTACCACCACTAGAATATAAAAACTTCCACAAAGCAAAAAATATAAATATATGTATAGCTGTTCCTATAAAATTCATAAAGAACCCTTTTGCATATTGCATTTCTTCCATTATAGAAGATTTATACACTTCAAGATACTTTTTCATTATTTTTCATTTCCTTTATATATATTTGCTATTATGTTTTCTAGTGGTTCATTAGAAATGTTAATATCTATAATTTTATCAGTATTAAGTAGTTTAATTACGTCAGCTATAGACTTTTTTTCTACGTCTATAGAAAGTTTTAAATTATATCCCTTATCTTTTAATATGGTGATACCATCTTCATCAGATAAATTTACTTTTTCCTTCATTTTTACTTCAACAATCTTTTTATTTAAGTAATGATATTTTAAATTTTCCATTGAATCATCAAGTACCACTTTACCATCATTAATAATAACTACTCTTTTACATAATTTTTCAATATCACCTACGTCATGGCTTGTTAAAAATATAGTCGTACCAAACTCTTTATTCATTCGCTTTATTAGAACCCTTATGTTTTCTTTAACAACCGGATCAAGACCGATAGTTGGTTCGTCTAAAAATAATATGTCTGGTCTATGAATTAAGCTGGCTGCTATCTCACAACGAATTCTTTGTCCTAATGATAAGTTTCTAACTGGTGTATTAATAAATTCATCTAATTCTAACGTATCATTTAACTCTTTAATTCTTTTTTCTATTTCATAATCTTTTAAATCATATATAGCACCAAAGAACTTAAAATTATCATACGGAGTTAAATGAGTCCATAACTGTTCTTTTTGACCAAATACAGTACCTATTTTATACGCTAATTTTTTTCTTTGTTTAGCAGGATTAATACCTGCTACTAAAGCCTCTCCTTTACTTGGACATAATATTCCTGTTAGCATCTTAATAGTTGTTGATTTACCCGCTCCATTAGGCCCAATAAAAGCAAGTATCTCACCTTTTTCAACGTTTAAAGACAAATTATTAACTGCTTTTTTAATTTTATACTTAGGTTTAAAAATAGCCTTTAAACTCCCTTTAAATCCCTTTTCTTTTTCTTTTATCTTAAATGTTTTAGATAAATGTTTTACTTCTATTATATTACTCATAACACTCACTTTCCTTTTCCTTATCTTGTTTTACTATAATATTCAACACCCGAATATGCTCCATCCTTATTTAATCTTCTATTAGCTATGTATCCATCTTTATTGAATCCTGCTTTAATCATTGTTTTAGATGATTGAATATTTAATTCGTTACAAGAACATTCAACTAAATAATATCCTGAATCTAATAAATAATCAGATACTACTTTTAAAGATTCACCAGCATAACCATTTCCCCAATAATCATACCTAATTACATAACCAACATTACAATAATTATGCTTTTTATTTATAGTATTAACAGAAATGTTTCCTATTGTTTCATTATTTTCTTTTTTAATAATAGCCCATTTTTCATATTTTGAATCTTCTACTTCATCCATACACTTTCTAATATATTCTAGTTCTTCATCTTTAGTTAAATCAGGAAATGAAATATAGTTTTGCAATCTATCATCATGCAATATCTCATAAAAAGCATCTATATCGCTTTCATTATATCTTCTTAAAATTAACCTTTCTGTTTCCAACTTAGGACTTAACATAATATCACTTCCTTATAATATTTTTATTTAAACTATTTTTGCCATATTTTTCTTATAACTTTTAAAGATAAAGTAGATAAAACAAATCCTATAACAGGTACTATTGAACTTAATAATACATTATCAAAATTCTTGATAAGATATGAATAAATTACAACTACTACGTAAGTTAGTATTGCTATACAAATTCTTCTTGTTACACTAGTTTCCCATCTTTTATCCATTTCTACCCTTTTATTTCTTTCTTGTATTTTCTTTATTTCTTCTTCTAAATTCATATTTCTTACTCCTAATAATTACTATTTTATTTTGTGTTAATTACTTTCTTATTTTTATAATATTCTAATGCTTCTTTAAGTGCACTTTCTCCTACTTCTAAGGACTTATTATAACTTTTTAACACTTCTAATAAATCAGTAGTTTCTGATAAATACTTAACTGTGATATATGCTAATGCATAGCCGTTATATTTATCATTTACAAAACTTTTTCCGTGGTTTAAATTATTTAAATTTGGTACTTCTTTTAAGTTATCGATTATGTCATTATAAAATTTATCAAAATCCAAATCTTTCATTTCACCAGATAAGTATTGTGCTACCCCTTCATCTAACCATGTTACTCTTTTATAAAAATCATTATTTAATATAAATTCCAAGTAAATGATATGAATAAATTCGTGAGCTAATGTATAAGTTCTTTTTTTATAATAAATATCATTTTCTAAAAGTTTTAAATCTATAAAACAATTAATCATACCTTTATCATAAGTACCTGTACAATATTCAGGTATTTTATTTTCTTCAATGCCTCTAATGGTTGCAATAAATTTTCTAAATTCTTCTTTATTATCAAATAAATTTACTTGTACTTTTCTAAATGATTTAATATCAAAAAATTCAAATATATCACTTACACGTTCACTAGATGTAATAGCCATATCCTTTGATATTTCTTTTAAAGAATTTGGTGCATATATTTCAAACTGTTCATTTTCATATTGTAAGTTTTGATTATTTAATAATTCTATAGTATTATTAGAAGTCATCACTTTCTTATATTTTTCATCAATTAACTTTTTGTCTTTATCACTGGCTTCACCATAATCTTTAGTTAATTTATTATTTATGTTTTTGTTAGAAATAAAATCTATATATTTTTCATGATTTTTTTCTATAGAATTATTCACATTAATCCAATATAATTCCATAGTTTCATTATCAGATTCATCAAAATTATTCTTTTCAAATAATCCACCAAATGATTTGATTGTATTTTTACTTCCCTGATTATAATCGGCACATGTAATTAATACTTTCTCCAACCCATATTCTTGAGCTTTTAATAAACATAAAAATAAATTTATTTTATTATATCCTTTTTTTCTTTCTGTAGGTCTAATTGAATAACCTATATTTCCACCAAAATTTCTTAGATAATCATTTAATTCATATCTCAAATCAATCATTCCTACTATTTTATTATCATTTTCTCTAATTAAATAAAACGTATTCGATGGAACTAATCCTTTTGAATATGCATAGTCTTTATCAGCCATCATTAGAGAATCATTCATCCATTCTTCATAACTAATTCCTTTTTTTAATCTTCTATCTAAACTACCTGTTCCATGTATTTGTGAATTATATTTATAAAATTCATTTATATATTCAATTGCATCATCTTTTCTTTCTAATGACGGCAATTCTAAATAAAATTTTTCCATATTATCACTTCCTTATATATTTTCTTTTACGTAATTGATTAAAAATT
>CALZLL010000027.1 GCA_945788325.1 uncultured Clostridium sp. | reverse complement strand
AAAAATAGTAATATAATTTATTATGATTAAATTTAAAAATAACTTACTCATTAAAAATATTATTATTTTATTGATATCAGGTGCACTTGCAAAAATACTTGGTATGATTGGAAAAATAATTTACACAAGAATTGCTGGAGTAAACGTTGTTGGTCTATATACAATGATAACGCCAACTTTGATGCTTATAATAAGTATAACGCAGTTTAGTTTTCCAATATCAATTAGCAAGATAAGCGCTGAAGAAAAATATGAAAATAAAGATATTTTAAAAAATGCTTATACAATTGGTTTTATAATTGATATATTATTAATGTTATTAGTTATGCTGTCTGCCTCATTAATAGCTAGTATGCTTCATAATAAGTTGCTTACACCTGCTATTTGGTCTATTACTATAATAATACCTTTCGTAACTATATCAAGTATTCAAAGAGGATTTTTACATGGTAAAGAAGATATGTTGCCAGCTTCAATAACAAATGTAACCGAAGAGATAGTAAAGATTATTTTAATTATTATCTTTCTTCCATTAGCTATTTCTAAATCAGATATAAAAGCAGTTATTTTTATAATATTATTTAACGTTATAACAGAAATAACAAGCATATTTATAATGAAAAAAAGCATTGATAAAAAATACGTTCACAAAGAAAAAGGAAATATTAATAAAAAAATAATAAAAGAAATTTTAAATATTTCTATTCCAACTACATCAGTTAGACTAATATCATCAGTTGGTTTTTTCTTAGAGCCAATTATTCTTACATCTACTTTACTAGCTAACGGTTTTTCTTCTAATTATATAACTTTAGAATATGGAATAATTAATTCATACATAATACCACTTTTATCAATTCCAAGTTTTTTTTCAATATCAATTGCATCAGCCCTGCTTCCAAATATAACAAAAGCATATGCTAAAAAAAGATATAATGAATTTAATAAAAAATTAATTAAATTACTTATTTTGTCGGTGATTGTAGGATTAATATGCATTGGTTTTATTCTTATTTTTCCAAAACAAATATTAAAATTAGTATATAATGTTAATTTTGGAGAAAATTATATATATTTAATTGGCCCGTTTTTTCTTATTTATTATCTGCAACCAACATTATCCATTGCACTTCAAGCGATGGGAAAAACCAATAAATTATTTATAACATCAACTATTTCTATGATTATAAAATATGGTGTTTTATATATTTTAGGTAGGCTTGGTTTTGGAATGAATTCACTTATATTCTCAATAATAACCGGAATAGTAGTAACAACGATGATGGTATTTTTTATAGTAGTTAAAGAGATAACAAAAAAAAACTAGCAAATTATTTTTTGCTAGTTTTCTTTTTGGGCTCAACTCTAACTGAAAAAGTAATTATGTTACATAGCACTAAAATTACGTATGACCAGTAAGAAATATCTTTAATTACTATTTGAACAATTAGTAATGTAAGAGCTAAAACATCAAGTATAATCATTAAGGTTCTTAATATTTTCATACTTCTTTTACGTCTTTGTATTTCATTATCATCAATTTTTTTTATTTCTTTCATGATTATTACTCCTCATCATTATTATTAGTTATAGCACAGCTATAGCCTTTATTTGTATACGCTTCTTTTAAGCTATTAATCGTATCTTCTTTTTCTGATTTTACAAACAAAACCGTTTGACCGTCATTTATCGTTATACCATTAAAATCAGAATTTACATAGTCTGTTTCTACGTTGAAAGTAAATCCTTTATCTGTTTTTTCAAAACTAATGTTATTACCTTTAACCGAGGCATTGTTTATAAAAAAATTCTCATATTGATTTTTTAAATCACTTACAACGGCTGATTCAGTATCAGTATTTGTTATAACTACAAAGTTAAAATTTGTTGTAGTTATAATCGAATTTTCGTAATTAGCTACAAAAGTAGCAGTTTGACTTTCAGCCTCTCCCTTTGATGAATAATTGCACGTTAAAGTACCATTTTTAACATCAATAACATCATTTTTTTTAGTACTAACAGTAGTTTTAGGTTCCACGTTTTTAGTTGTTCTACCTATATCTGTTTTATTATTAACATAGTATAAAACCAGCAAAATAATAATTGCCACGATAATCCCAATTATTGTGAAGTTAGGTTTTTTGTTTTGCAATAAAACTTCATTATTAGTAACTGGATCTATAACCACCGTATTATTTATTGCACCATCATATAAATCATCTAAATTAATCTCCCGGGTAACATATTCCGGTTCTTTTTTTAACTCATCATTATCTAAATCTTCTAAGAATTCTTCATCATTATTACTAACATCTACGTCTTTTTTAAGTAATACTTCTTCATTTAATATATCTTTATCTTTTTCTTCCACCTTTGTTACCCTCCTTATATTTATATAATAACATAATATTTTTTAAATAAAAATATTAATTCTTTTTTTCTCCAATTTTTTCACCATATTTTACACAAGTCTCTATGTTTTTATTGGAATTTTTAATTATCTCATCATCTATTAATAAAGCATCTTTTTGAATCAAAAGGATTACCGTTGATCCTCCATACATAAAATATCCTTTTTCTTCACCCTTCTTAAACTTACCTTGCTTTTTTATATTACATATCTTACCTACTAATAAAGCTCCAACTTCAACATACATAATATTTTTAAAATTATTTGTTTTAACGAGTGTACATTCACGTGTATTTTCCCTAAACACTTTATAATTATCATAAACTATTGGATTAACACTATGATATTTACCATCAATTTTATAATTATTAATAATTATTCCATCATCACAAAATAAATAGTGGTGATAATCTTCAGGAGATAACCTAAATACAAGAGCATATCCTTCGTTAAAGGCATTTGCAACATTTTCATCATTTATTAAAGAAGATACGCTATACGTACTATTTTTTACATTAAATTTTAAATCTTTAGTAATTTTATAACAAGTTAATTTTGAATCACAAGGTGCTATTAAAGCATTTTTTCTACCATTAATTAATCTTGCTTCTTTTTTTATATTTCTTATAAAAAAATCATTAAAACTATTATATTTTTTGTTTACGTATTCATCCATTTTAATATTATGGCTTTTTATAAACGGTTTAATCATAAATTTTGAAATAGATGAATCCATAAATTTCCCAGTTAATGCTGATATAAATTTACTTTTAACTAGCGGTTTTAAAATTATTCTACCAACATAAGTATTATATAAAAAGGATAATCCTTTATTGGGATTATCTTTACAAGTTTTTCTCATTATCTAATCGCAGCCCAAATAATTGCTATTTCTATAACCGCTAATATAGAACAAATAACATACCAAATTCCTGTTGGTTTTTTAATTTTTATATTTAATACAAATAAAATTGCCGTCATAAGCATAACAAGTGGATATGCTTTAAGAAATACACTAGGATGCATGAAAATATTAAGATTATATGTAAATGGCAGTATAATTGCTATACTAGTTACAGGAAGCCCGTAATAGTATGAAACATTGCTTTTTTTACGCTTGTTAAAAACTGTTTTTTCTTCTGCTAAAACGTTGAAATAAGCAAGTCTTATAACTGCTGCCAGCCCATATATTACATAGATAATTGTATTTATTTTGCTAGTAAATCCCATGCATATTCCTAATACTATAGGAAATACTCCAAAAGATACGGTATCAACTAACGAATCAATTTGAATACCAAATTTCTTTTCAGTATCACTTCTTTTACATGCTCTTGCAACAGTACCATCAAACATGTCACAAACTCCTGATAAAATTAAACACATAATGGCTGCTGGTATATGACCTAAAAAAGCAAGTACCATACCAACTACCGCAAAAGCAAGACCTATATATGTAAGCAAAACCGAAGGTCCATAAAATCCTATAAACATAACTATTTACTCCTAACTACTTTAATTTATAAATTAATTATACCACATTTAAAATTTTAGTTAAAGAAAAAGAAGCATTTTAATCTTCTTTTTTTAGATTTTGATTATCATTTTCAGGTTTCATAAGAGGGAATAATAATACATCCCTTATGGATTGTTGCTCAGTAAATAACATTATTAAACGATCTATACCATATCCAATACCACCAGCTGGAGGCATTCCATATTCTAAAGACTCAATAAAGTCCATGTCAATATCATTAGCTTCTTCATTACCAAGTTCTTTTTCTTTTAACTGACCTTCAAATCTTTCTAATTGATCAATTGGGTCATTAAGTTCAGTATAAGCGTTAGCACATTCATGACCAGATATAAATAATTCAAATCTATCTACGAATCTTGGGTCTTCAGGATTCTTTTTAGTAAGTGGTGATATCTCAATTGGATGTCCATACAAGAAAGTTGGTTGGATCAAAGTTTCTTCAACGTATTTTTCAAAGAATAAATTAATAATATGTCCTACCGTTTTTTCGTGTTCTTGAACTTCTATATCGTGTTCTTGAGCTAATTTCAAAGCTTCTTCAACCGTCATTTGTTTTTTAAAATCAATACCAGTTTGTTCTTTTATAGCATCAACCATGGATATTCTTTTCCACTTTCCATCTAAATTTATTTCATGACCTAAATAATTAAAAGTCATTTTATTACAAACTTCTTTAGCTATTGTTTGATACATTTCTTCAGTTAAATCCATCATACCTTCTAGATTAGAATAAGCTTGATATAATTCCATTAAAGTAAATTCTGGATTATGTTGAGGATCCATTCCCTCGTTTCTAAACGTTCTTCCAATTTCATAAACATTTTCCATTCCACCAACTAATAATCTTTTTAAGTTAAGTTCAAGCGCAATACGTAAGTACATATCTAAATCTTGAGTGTTATGATGCGTTACGAATGGTCTTGCTGAAGCACCAGTTAAAAGTGATGTTAAAATTGGAGTTTCTACCTCAGTAAATCCTTTTTTATCTAAAAAGTTTTGTATACATCTAATAATTTTAGGTCTCATGAAAGCTACTTTCATAGAATCCTCGTTCATTATTAAATCTAAATAACGTTTTCTATATCTTACTTCTTTATCAACTAATCCATGGAACTTTTCTGGAAGTGGTCTAAGTGCTTTTACTAAGTGCGTATATTCTAAACACTTAATGGTTATTTCACCAGTTCTAGTTTTCATTACCTTACCACGAACACCAACTATATCTCCTAAATCAGCTGATTTAAACAAGTTATAACTTTCTTCTCCTATGTCATTAATTGAAATATATATTTGAATTAAGCCAGTTTTATCTTTTATGCTAAAGAAAGACGCTTTACCCATTTTTCTTATAAACATAATTCTACCTGCTATAGTATATTCATCATTAATGTTTTCAAAAGCATCATGTTCTACGTCTTTATATTTTTCTTTTATCTCACTTGCAAATCCTGTTCTTTTAAACTCGTGTCCAAACGGATCAATACCAAGTTCCTTGATTTTTTCTAATTTCCCTCTTCTTACTATTTCTTGCTCTGTTAATTCTCTCAAGTTAATTCACTCCTTTATTTCGTTATATTATAACATATATTTATTAATTTTATAATTATTTTGTGCTAACACACTTAAAACCTTCTTTTTTTAATTCAGATTCTAATGACTTAAAAGTTGTTTTAGAATCTAATTTTACATAGCTTATAGGCATTAAATCTTGGTTTATCTTATCTATTTTTTTAAAATCAATTAATTCAAAATCAATGTATCCATTAACCTTAAAACTATTATCACTTATCTCATAAGTATAGGTAAAACCAGACATACCATTAGTATTTATAACTACTGGTAATTTATCTTTCTTTACATACTCAACTTGATTTTTATACTCATCAGATAAAGCAGTATACGTATACGTACTTTCAAGATAAGTAATTTTATTTTTTTTATAAGTTATTTTATATTCATCGGTATATTTATAACCTATATCTTCTGCCACATTTGAACAATTAACTACCCTAGTAATTCCATGTACATAATTAATTATAATGAAAATTAAAATTAATCCTAATACAAAACCAATAACAAAGTATAAAATTATTTTTTTACCACTTAAATTATCTTTTTCTTTATTTTCATATTCATCATTTTGAGTCTGAATATTAATAACAGTGTCATTTTGAACATCAAACGCAGCATCTTTTTTTATACCCTCATTTACGTGTTTTTCTATTTTATCGCTAGTTTCTTTATCTTGGTCAATTAGTAATTCATCTATGTTATTCTTATTTATTTCCATAAAATCCGATCCAAATATATCATCAAGAGCACTATCTAAATCCTTATCTTTATCATCCATTATTACCCCTCCTACACATCTTAATATAGTATAACATATGCTTTAAAAATTAACAACAAACAAAAAAAGGATTTAATCCTTTTTACTTATCTCACTTTTCTTAATAATATATAATTCATTACCTTTACTGAACGCATAAAATACTTCTTCTGCCGTTATTTTTTTTTCGATTAAAATATTAAGTAACCATCTTTTTGTTTTATTTAAAATATACAAGTTATCAAATTGAACTTCTCCATCCAAAATTATTGGTAATGGATATGTTTTTTTATCAGCATCATCTTTTTTAAAAACGGATAATTTACCATTAATCTCTAATATAGCATAATCAACCTCGTCAATTGATCTTATATCTTTTTCTCTTAATTGTAAAAGTAAGTCATCTAGTGTATATCTTTGATCTACCATGTTTTTAAAATTAATAATACCTTTTTTTATTATTACAACCGGTTTACCATCTACAAACCTTCTGAATTTAGTGTTTTTTAATGAAATATGTGATATTAAAACCTGTAATACTACTAATATTACTACCGGAACTAAATTAATCCAAAAACCGGTTTTATTTTCTATTGCCATTGCAACAAGCTCTGCTATTAATATAAAAACCACTAAATCAAAAGTACCAAGTTGTCCTACTTCTCTTTTACCCATTATTCTAAATATAAAAGCAACTAATAAATATATAAAAAGGGTTTTAATAATTATTATAAAAATATTCATGTAATCACCATTTATATTATGTTAATATTCATAATTTTGTATACAATTAATATATTTAATTAGAGGTGAAACATTTGAAAAAATATTTAATCCCTATTGGTTATAGTTTAGGTATAATACTTATTGGAACGTTGATATCTAGTATTTTATATTATTTTAATATAACAACTGATAAATTAAATAAAATATTTTTATACTCTATTAGTATTTTATCAATTTTTATTGGGGCGTTAAAACTAGGTAAAAACTTAAAACATAAAGGAATAATAACAGGATTAATTTATTTTACAGGATTTTTAATATTAATGTTATTTTTAACATTATTTATCTTTAGGATAAGAGTTGGTGGTAAAAACTTAATTTATTATTTAGTGTTATTAGTGTTTAGCTTACTTGGCGGAATACTTGGTAAAAACATGAATGAAGAAGCAGACATAAGTTAATGTCTGCTTTGATATTTACTAATAAAATCTTTTTTATATTCTTCGAATTTATCTTCTTTTATTGCGCTTCTTATTTCTTCCATTTCCTTAATTAAAAACCTAATATTATGAATTGATAAAAGTCTTCCACCATTAACTTCTCCCGAGGTTATTAAATGCCTTACGTATGCCTTTGTAAAATGAGTACATGTATAACAATCACAATCTTTTTCTATTGGTGTAAAATCTTCTTTATATTTAGCATTTTTAATATTTATTCTACCATATCTTGTAAAACAATTGCCATGTCTTGCAATTCTAGTTGGTAAAACACAATCAAACATATCTATACCACGAGACACTCCCTCTAATAAATCAATTGGTTCTCCAACCCCCATCAGATATCTTGGTTTGTCCTTTGGTAAATAAGTAGTAGCATCACTTATCATTTTGTACATAACATCTTTTGGTTCACCAACACTTGTACCACCAATTGAATAACCATCAAAATCCATTTCTACTGTTTTTAATGCACTATAACGTCTTAAATCTTCATATTCTCCACCTTGAACAATACCAAATAATGATTGGTTAGGATTATCAAAAACATCTTTACCCCTTTTAGCCCAACGAAGTGTTCTATCAACTGATTTTTTAACATACTCTTTAGTTGCAGGATAAGCAATACATTCATCAAAGCTCATCGCTATATCAGAATCAAGTTTATTTTGAATTTCAATAGATTTTTCTGGCGTTAAAAAAAGCATTTTACCATCGATATGGCTTTTAAATTTTACTCCTTCTTCTGTTATATCTTTTGATTTTGCTAATGAAAAAACTTGAAAACCACCGGAATCTGTAAGTGTTGGTCCATCATAATTCATAAATTTATTTAACCCACCTGCTTTTTTTACAACATCTTCACCTGGTCTAAGCCATAAATGATAAGTATTAGAAAGCACAACAGCACTATTACAAGCTTTTAGTTCCTCCGGCATAAGAGTTTTTACGTTTGCAAGAGTTCCAACAGGCATAAACATCGGAGTTTCATAATCACCATGATTAGTATGTAATATACCAAGTCTTACATTTTCATCATTATTATTATTTTTGATCAATTCATATTTAATTTTAGACATAAAATCACCGTGATGATTATAACATAATAAAAAGTATTTAGCAAAACTAAATACCTATTATTTACCATATCTTTTTAAAGCATATTGTAATGCTTTTCTTTCTTTTTTATTATTAGACATATCTTTATATTTTTCTTTTTGATTTTTTTTCATTAATTTTTCTAATTCTTTATTAGATAACTCAGAAAGTTTTTTTATTTCAACCAACGCTTTTATAATTACTAGCCTTTCTTCAGCTTCATAAAAACTATGTTTAAATCTATCTAATGCAATGATATATAGTAGCATTAAAGATTCTTTATAATCAGCAGCTGGTGCCATAAATGAATCTTTTTCACTTACATTAATTACATTATGTTCAAATAATATATATAAATATTCTAAATGAAGAGATTGATACTGTGATAATTCACCATTTAAATCATCACTAATTTCCTTGTTTATTCTTAAAGCACTTTCTACCTGATCTTTATCCATGTAACATATATTATAATTTTTATATAATTTTCCTAAAGTTTTTCTATACATTTTAAATTCCCCCTATAATAATTTATTTTATAAACATACAATCTCCAAAAGAGAAAAACCTATATTTTTCACTTACCGCATGATTATATGCGTTTAGTACGTTTTCTTTACCAGCTAAAGCACTAACAAGCATTACCAAAGTAGATTTAGGTAAATGAAAATTAGTAAGCAAACAATCT
>CALZLL010000026.1 GCA_945788325.1 uncultured Clostridium sp. | reverse complement strand
TACAAAAAAAGATATTCTGCTTATAACAAAATATCTTTTCTGCATTGTTTTTTTTTACAAATTTTCTTTTTCTGTAATTTTTTATTTTTTTATAAATAATTTTTACCACTCTAACCAATTATCAGTTTCTTTTAACTGTTTTATTATTTTTTGATGTTCTTCATAAGTCTTAGTAAAGTAAGTATTACCTTGTTTATCCGCTACGAAGTAATAACAATCACTTTTGATTGGATTTAAAACAGCATCTAGTGAAGATTCACCAAAGTTACTTATCGCTCCTACTGGTAATTTACCAGCCATTTTAGGTCCCCTAGTATTATATGGATTATACGTATTTATTTCTTTTTTAGTCAAATCCCTTGAACCTAAATCTATTTTGAATGCATAATATGTTGTAACATCACTACCTAATGACATACCAGCATTTAATCTATTATAAAACACACCTGCTATTTGTTTTCTATCTTTTTCATATATTCCTTCTTGTTCAACTAGTGAAGCAAGTGTTACTATATCATTAATATTATAAGAACTAGCATCAATTAACGATTTATACTTACTAAATACCTTATCACTTTGATCAAGCATTATTTCTAAAATTTGACTTATAGTTACGTTTTCAGAAAAAGTATAAGTATCAGGAAATAAATAACCTTCTAATGGATAGTATATATCATTATTTTTTATTTTATCAGTTAAAAACCAATATTTACTTATTAGACTATCAATATATTCTTTATCTTCTAATTTCGCATAAACTTCACTTTCTTTTATATTAGTTTTTTTAGCTATTTCCTTGGCAACACCCCTAATTGTTTTTCCTTCTTTAAACGTAATTGTAATTCCATTTTCTTTGTAATAATTACCTGTTAAAATAGAAACAATATCCTTAACTGGTAAACTCTTATCCAGTTTATAAACGCCTGCTTTATAACCATTAATACCTTTTATTTTAACATAAGTTTTATAAGCAAAATAATTTCTTATAATTCCTTCTTTTTTTAATTTTTCTCCTACCGAATAAACCGATAAACCACTTTCAATTTTAAAATCTACTACTTGGCTTTTAAAAGATGGAGCAGATAATAAATAACTTAACGTAACCATAATAATAGCTAGTACTACAATTACTATAGTTATAATACTAAATAATATTTTTACCCACTTTTTTAGCTTTCTTTTTTTCTTTGGTTTTTCATCAAAATCTAAAGTTTCTACTTTTTCCATAACAACCTCTTATTCTTTTACTATTTTAGAATTTACGTATGATAAAATCATATCTAACTTTTCAGGATCAGTTCCGCCTCCTTGCGCAAAAGTTGGACTTCCACCACCATTTCCTGATGCAATTTTAGAAATATCTTTAATAAGCGTTCCTACGTTAAATACATCTTTTAAATTATTATTTTCCTTAGCTACAAAGTTTATTGAATTTTCTTTAGTATTAATAAGTAAAACTATTCCATTATTTAGCTTTGATTCAATTGCACCTGCTAAAGTTTTTAACATGGAAGCGTCTTCATTTTCAAATGTCTTAATAACTACATCTCCATAAATACCATTTACTTTTTCATTTACGTATTCATCTGTCTTTGATAATGCTTTTTTGCTAAGTTCCTCATTCAATTTTTTATCTAAATCAGCAACTTTTTTTCTTAATGTTTCTACTTCCTGTTTATTTTCTAAAATGTCTTTATAACACTTCGGTCTTTCATTTGAAATTTGCAGATCTAAATTTAAATTAATTCCCTTTTCATTAGCATCCGCTACTATTTTTTTAGCTTTTTTTAATAATAGTATCATTTCATCATTATATGGTTTTATCATCTTAAATAATTCAATTTCTAAATTGGTATCACAAACAGCTTCTATCCTATATACATTAAGTCCCTTAGATTCAACTGATTTTATCGCAAAGCGTCTTATGTTACCAGTATTAGTAACATGAGTACCACCACATAATTCTATCGAATTACCAAACTTAACTACGCGAACGACATCTTTATATTTTTCACCAAATAATGCCATGGCACCCATCTTTTTAGCATCTTCAATATCCATTTCTTTTATTTCAGCTGGATAACACGCATCAATTTTTTCATTTACCTTTTCTTCAACTTTTATTATATCTTTATCAGTTATCTTACCAACATACTTAAAGTCAAACCTTAATGTTTCTTGGTTAACGAAGCTACCGGCTTGAGTAACATCATTACCTAGTACTTCTTGTAAAGATTTTTGAAGCAGATGAGTTGCTGAGTGGTTTTGACAAGTAGTAAATCTATTTTCTTTATCAACTACTAAAGTAATTGTATCACCAACGTTAATATCTCCCTCAATAATTCGTACGTAATGCATACTTTGTCCATTAGGAGCTTTTTCAGTTTTTAATACATCTGCTTTAATACCATTACCTGCAATTGTTCCAACGTCACCTTCTTGGCCACCCATTGTTGCGTAAAAAGGAGTTTTATCCGTAATTATTATTCCTTCAGAATATATATCTGATACATTTCCTTCTAAATCCCCAACAAAAATTACCTTTGCGGTGGTCTGTAATTCATCATATCCAGTAAAAATACTTTCTTCTTTAAAATTAACTATATCTCCTTGAACTGCCATACCAGAAGTTTTTTTAGCAGCACTTCTTGCCATTGACCTTTGGTTTTCCATACATTTATCAAATTCTTCTTTGTTTATTTCAATATTTTGTTCACTTAAAATCTCCTTTGTAAGCTCGTAAGGAAAACCATATGTATCATATAATTTAAAGACGTCTTCCCCGGTTATTTTTTTACCACCTAAAGTAAGTTCTTTTAGTCTTTTTTCACCTGAAGACAAAGTTTTTAGAAATGTTTCCTCCTCTTTTTTTATTTGCCTATCAACTACTTCTTTATGTTCCGATAAGTATGGATACGCATATTTCATTATTTCGATTACGCTATCAGTTAATTTATACATAAAAGGTTCATTAATACCTAAAGTTCTTCCAAAACGAGACGCACGTCTTAAAATACGTCTTAATACATATCCTCTTCCTTCATTAGAAAAACTAGCTCCGTCAGATAAAGCAAAGGTTAATGTTTTAATGTGATCCGCAATTGATCTTATTTCTTTTTGGTCAGTATATGTAACACCAGATAATTCTTCTATTTTTCTAATTATTGGACTAAATAAATCAGTATCATAATTTGTTTTACAATTTTGCAAAGTACATACTAATCTTTCAAGACCCATACCAGTGTCTATATTTTTATGAGGAAGTTCAGGAAAATCTTTTCTTTTCATACCATCAACATGATTAAACTGACTAAAAACATTATTCCATATTTCAATATATCTATCATTATCTATTTCTTTTTCTATCAATTCAGGACCTCTTTTGTCATATTCTTCTCCCCTATCATAGAATATTTCTGAATCTGGACCACAAGGACCTGGTCCAATGTCCCAAAAGTTTCCTTCACACTTAATAATATGACTTTTATCTAATCCTAAAGAAACCCATCTATCATACGTTTCTTTATCATCTGGATAAACCGTTACGTATAATTTTTCTTTGTCTATCGCATACCAATCAGAACTAGTTAAAAGTTCCCACGCATACTCTAATGCTTCATCTCTAAAGTAATCACCAATAGAAAAATTACCAAGCATTTCAAAAAAAGTATGATGATAAGTATCTCCAACACTTTCTATATCATTTGTACGTATGCACTTTTGAGAGTTTGTAAGTCTTCTTTTTGGCGGAATTTCTCTGCCATCAAAATATTTCTTAAGTGGCGCAACTCCAGCATTAATCCATAAAAGAGATGGATCATTATCAGGAATAAGTGATGCTGATGGAACAACCATGTGTCCTTTACTTTCAAAGAAATCTAAAAACATTTGTCTAATTTCACTACTAGTTAATTTTTTCATTTTAACACCTCGTCTACCATTTTTATTATTTTTTTATTTAAATCTTCAATAGTACCATCATTTACTAATTTATAATCATAATCATCATAATTATCTAAAGCCACTTCGGTTATGTGTTTTTTCTCAGTATTATTTAAATTATTATTAAAGTTTGGCCTTTCTATACTTATTTTGTATACATTATTAAACTCACTTGCTATACTATCCATTTCAATAGGAAGCCTTGCATCACTTATCGTTATAACGTCGCAATAATAAGAATATACCTTTATATCACCAATTATTCTTTTAATAAAAAACTCATTATCTATTTTATTTCTAATAATATTTGTCCCTAGTTCTTGAAGTAAACTTCTTGGTTTAGTATCTTCATTACCATCCCAACCAGATATTACTTTTGCATACATCTTTATGTAAGAAGAAAATTGTAAGTTAACTGATTTAATACTTTTTAATTTAACATAATTATTTATAAGTTCACAAGAAGTATCTTTACCAGAATTAGCTTTGCCAGATACTATAAATATAATTGGATTTTTCTTTTCTATCGTCATTTTTCCTCCTTCATTTAAAAAAGATACCAAGTCTATCGCTAGGAACGATTAGACCGTGGTACCATCCTAATTTATTCTTAATTGATTTAACGGCTTTAAACCGGTAGTTTTTAACTACATTCCGAAAATAGCTTCAGTAACATTAAATGTTAGTTTACACCATCCACTAACTCTCTTAAAAATAATAATTACTTACTAGTTTTTCATCAACAATTTAATTATAAACTAATTATATCAAAAAATATTATCATGTGCAATTACCTAATACAATAACTTAATACAATAATATAAAAAGAAGATAATAAATTATCATCTTTTTATATTATATTCCTTTTAAATCCTACCATTTGTAGCAACTACTTGACATTCCTTTATTTTCATTACCTGCCATATCTTTTAAATACCATTTTAATTTATAACAATTTCCTTTTGCAGGATTTCCTACTGAATAGCATTTAGGACCCCAAGTATGAATATATGGACACTTTAATTTACCAGCCTTACATCCCCTTTTAACAAGTCTATTAGCAAAAGAAAAATCGTATTCATCATTATAACCATAATAATCTTTTTCTACTGCAATACCAGATAAATTATCAGTAGCTGTCCATTCAGTAGTAATTGCCTTAGAGTTTTTACACGAACCCTTTTTAGGACCATCATTAATAACCATTTCAGGTTTTGTTTTATCAATTTTTTTAGCACCACTATAACAGGTTTTACCTGTTTTTGTTACATAACTACATTTTGATGACTTTCCTTCATTTGTTATAGTACAAAGCGTTTTACCATCTTTTTTTACATCTACATTACTTCTATACCAACCATTATCACCTTTTTTACCATCATAAGTTAAACTAGATGTCTTATAACACTTAGATGAATTACTATGTGTCGGAACATCTTTACAGTCGTTTCTAAAATAACGATCCACATCCTTATATCTTGCTCTTAATTGACAACCACACGACGTATCATCGCAATCGTCAGGGCAATTAGAATAATAATAATAAGCCACTACTTCATCTGTTGTACTACAAAGTAAATATACATCATAATCATCAACACTAATATCTGCAGTATTACCTGCAACATCTGTAACCGTTCCAGATATTTCATGGCCATCACCATTATAACTATTTTGCGCAGCTAATACTCTTTTATCATTAAATTGAAGCTTATTAATAGAAAATAAATCGTTATCATCTTCAGGATCAAAATGATAAGATTTGTTTATATCTTCATAGTCGACGCTTATTAAACCAGAAAAATCATCTGAAGCAGATATACTTGCATTAACCGATGTTGTATGATATTCAGTATTTTGACTAGTTAAACTTATTTCCCCTATAGGCAAAGTAGAATCTTTTTTTATGGAATCAATAATAGTAAACCATTCTTTTTTAGAAGAATTTATTAAAGAAAATTTAACATTATCAAGTTCAACACCTTCTGTCTCTCCTATATTTTTACAATAATAATCAGTATCTTCTTCAAGATCAAGTAATTCTTTATTCATCGTGTCATTCATCGTGTAATTCATCGTGGCTTCTTTTATTGGCCCTTGATGATTAGTATCAGCTTTAATACACACATGAAGAGGACCATTTTCCCCTAATATTTCGGAGTTAAACCAATCATCAGTATCTACTTCATTCCAGTCACTATCAAAATACATAATTTCACCTGATGGTGCACCTGGTTCGGTAATAACTATATAATTGCTTGGATCGATACTATCATCTGGATTGTTATTACCATTTGGATCAGTATTATTGGTTGAAACACAATTTTCTTCAGATACTTTAATACCTTCATCAAAGATTGCATCGTATTTGTTGTCTGTTTTTGTAACTCTTACCAAAGAACAATAAGAGAGAGACTTTCCGGTAATAGGATTAGTTACTTTATTTAAATAGTCTTCTCCAACTAATTTACCAACTGTAATTGTTCCGGTTGCTCCATTAGATAATCCCGTGAATAAGTATTCATTAGCAGTAAAATATTCTATCGCTGCTGTTTCTATTGATGATTTTACATCTTGCCATGCTTCTTCTTTCTTTTTACTGCTTACATTTACAAAACTTACTATTGCTATTCCAAGTATTGATAACATTAGTGCAATGGTTACTAATAATTCAATTAAAGTAAAACCCTTTTCATTTTTATTCATTATTTCACACTCCTTTATTCTATAGCAATAATAACATTTAACATTAATTTTTTCAATACTTTATTATAATTATTTTTAAAATTCTTATAAATAATAAATTTTTCTTTTGTATTATATATATGATGTACATTAATCTTGGCTATTTAACTTCAAAATAATCCCCATAATCTAAATATAAAGTACCATTTTGTTTTCCTATGTTTTCTAAAATTGTATTATATTTATTTAATTTTTTAAATTTATTTACAGTTAAATATACACTGTTTCCATCATTCATAAAAACATAATATCTATCATCATCTATATCATTAGGATCATATTTTATTTCCGATGTTTGACATAAAATATTCTTATTTAATTTATTCATAGCTTTTATAAAATCTTCTTGCTTATCTTTTGGAACCTCATTTATCAAAAAAGGTGCACAAACTATCTTATCATCTTTTAAAGAACCATTTTTTGTATACTTTTTACCAGTTGATTTTTCTATGTATAATATCTTTTCTTCTTTAATATCTATTTTTATACTTAATAAGCCTTTTCTTACTTTAGCTTTTTCTATGTAAAAATTATCTTCTAGCTTATTTTTTAAAGTAAAACTAAGAGTAGAAAAATAAGAAGGATAATCTTCAAGTTCAGCTATTTCCATAACTTCCTGATCACTTAAGTTTTCATTTCCTGTTATTATTACGCTTCTAATTGGAATATCAACGAATTTAACACACGCAAAAGAAATTGCTAAAATTATAATTAGCAACAAAAATAATCTACCAACCCTAAGTCTTTTCTTTCTTTTTTTCTTTTGCATATTATTATTACTCCCAATTAACAAATTCTTGTTCTATTTTTAAATCAACATTTTTTTCTTCTTTTACCTTATCATGAACATAATCTATTAGATTTTTTACATCACTTGCACTTGCCTTGCCAGCATTAACTATAAAGTTAGCATGTTTTTCACTAACTATCGCACCACCAATTTTAAAACCTTTAAGACCACAATCTTCAATTAATCTTCCAGCAAAATCACCATCTGGATTTCTAAATACCGAACCTGCTGATGGATAATTAAGAGGCTGAGTCATAAGTCTTTTTTGTCTTCTTGTTTCCATTAATTCTTTTATTTCTTTTTTATCTCCATGTCTTAAAACAATGGTAGCTTCTAAGCAAATATAGTTTGGATTATGTTTTAAAAACGAAGTTCTGTATTTATAATTTAAATCTTTATTGTATAATGTCTTTATTTCTAATTCTGGAGTTAAAACTTTAATTTCTGAAACAATGTATCCCATATCAGATTTATAAGCTCCCGCATTCATGAATACCGCACCACCCACACTAGCGGGTATACCACTTGCAAATTCCAAACCAGTAAGCCCTTCTTTTAAAGCTTTATAAGATAATTTAACAAGGCTTGCACCAGCTCCTGCAGTTATTACGGTATCATCTATTTTTACATAATCAAAATTATCAAGTTTTATTATTACGCCATTATATACTTTATCACTAAAAATAACGTTAGAACCATTTCCTAAAACTTTATAATTTATGTTTTCTTTATTCAATTTTTTTATTAATAACACTAATTTATCAACATTTTTAGGATATATCATAAAATTTGCTATTCCACCAACTTTATACGTTGTATAATTACTTAACTTAACATTTTCACGAATAGTACCTATATTATTTTTTTTAACAAATGTTACTAAATCATTATTTTTCATCTTTATCACCCACCAACTTAATTATTTCTTCATATATCATAGTTGCACTATTTTTTACTTCAAATGACTTTAAATTTCTTTTTAATTTATTCTTATACAAATCATCATTTAGTATTTTTTCAACCATTCGAAGCAAAACATCACCTTCTAAATCTTTTTCTTCTAGAATAAGAGCGGCATCACGAGAAACTAAGTCCATGGCGTTTTTATATTGATGATTTTCCGTAACATATGGGCTTGGAATTAAAATTGATGGTACGTTAAGAGATGAAATCTCGCTTAACGTTGAGGCCCCCGCACGAGATACTAAGCAATCGGTTTTTTTTAATAAAGATACCATGTTATCTATGTATGGTACTATCTTTATATTTTTAGTATACTTTGTTTTTTTATATTCATCGTAATAATTTTTACCAGTAACAAACATTACTTCATATTCTTTATTATTAAATAACGTAAGCATATTTTTCATCTTGTCATTAATCGTTTTTGATCCAAGTGATCCCATTACTATCAAAACTAATTTTTTACTTTCCAAAAGCCCAAATTTAGTTTTATTTGCAGCTTCTGTTTTAATTGCATTTTCACTACATGGGTTACCTGTATATATGTACTTTTTATCATTCATTTTTTCTTCTAAACTTTTAAAAGAAACAAATACTTTATCAGCATATTTACTAGCAAATTTATTAGTTATACCAAAAGATGAATTTTGCTCATGAATACAACACTTAACACCGAGTTTATGGGCTGCATAGACAACCGGTGCAGAAACATATCCTCCAACACCAATTACAACATCGGGCTTAAATTTCTTTATTATTCTTTTACATTTTGAAATAGCTGTTATAAATAAGAATGCACTTTTTATGTTTTTTGGATTTAAACTACGTTTTAAACCTTCTATTTTTATCCCAATAAATTTAAAACCTGCCTTAGGCACTATATCCTTTTCCATCCTGTTTGTTGTACCAATGTATAATATCTCTGCATCTTTATTTTTTTCTTTTATTTTGTTAGCAATTGCTAAAGCTGGATAAATATGACCTCCAGTTCCACCTGCCGATATAATTATTTTCATTTATCTCACCTATTATTCATTATATCATAATTATATGAGTTTAATAAAAGAAAAAGAAGATGCTTTGTAAAGTATCTTCTCTTATCTTATGTTAACAATTGGTGTGGTGGTAGTATTCCAAGTATAATAAATTTGATTAATAGTATTAGGAACATTATTTATCATTAAATTACCACCTGGTCCAATTAAGTTTTCAACATTAATGGTAATGGTAGAAAAATCTTCAACTGATGGATCCCATGGTTGTGCTAAAAACAAGCCAGCCCAAGCGAAATCAGAATCTGTTTCATCATATTTATTTCCAATCATATTAATGGTTGCCGTTGCATTATTTCTGTTAGCAATACGTAGTGCGTTTGCTGATTTTTCAAAAGCTTCTTTTTTTGTTTTAACATTAGATGTATTATTTTTTGTACTTGTAGCCTTTTGATTTATACTACTTTTTTTGTTTGCCATAAACCCTCCTAATTAATTTTATGATTATTGTATTATCATAAATGACAAAGTTAGACAATATTTTTCATAAAAAAAATAATAGTCCTGATAAAACTATTACTTTTTTAGTTTTGAATGAAAAATCACTCTGAATTTAAGCAAACCTTAAATTCATTTTTAAATATTATCAGTATTTAACGTGATATCTTATTCTCATGAGTTTTCTTTCTCATTTACAATTGTAACACCTAGATTCAAATAAGATTGATAACGTATATCATTTTCTACTATCCATATACTGCGATAGATTATAAATATATAACAATCATTTAAAAGAAACAGACTTTCTTTCAAATTAACATATTTATAATAACTTCCTCTAGGTTAACTCAATTATATCACTTAAACATAATATGTCAATCCTTTTTAAAAAAATAATCGAATTTTCGTGAATTTTCATTTGAAATTCCGTTTTTTTAAGAAAAACGGAAATAAG
>CALZLL010000025.1 GCA_945788325.1 uncultured Clostridium sp. | reverse complement strand
TTGGTTTAATTTTTTCTAGGAAATTATCCCATAGATTATCTATGTTCATAATAACCTCCTTTCCCCCCTATAAAACCTTGGTTGTTTACATATATTTTACCAAAAAAACTGTGGAAAAACAATGTATATTGACTTAAATATATTATCCACAATAGTTTTCCACAACTAAATTCTTTATTTTTCAACAAAAAATGACAAAATCCACCTTTCCACAAATTTTTTTTCAACTTTTATTTTATAAACAATTAAAAGTTTTCCACAGGATGTTAATAATTATAAAAAAATATATATAATATAAGAAAATAATAATAGAACTTGTGGAAAACTATGTGATTAACTATTTTACACTTAAATTATCTTTTTTTAGAAAAAGTGGAAAAAGTATTGACAATAATTTAAGAAAAATAGGAAAAACATTAAAATTTTAAATTATATATTTATGAGATAAAGTATTAAAAATACCAACAAATAAAATAAAATATAAACGTGTACATAAAAAAGGTTGACAATTACTTAAATAAACTTTATAATAGTCGTGTTTAAAAAGAAAAAGACGAAAAAAAGTAAATTGGAGGTGTAGATATGAAAAGACCTTTTCAACCTAATAATCATAAGAGAAAGAAAAATCATGGTTTTCGTGCTAGAATGGCCGCTGCAACAGGTATAATTAATAAAAGAAGAGCTAAAGGACGTAAGAAATTATCAGCATAATTCCACTTATTTAGGTAAGTGGTTTTTTGTTATTTGAGGTGTTTTTATGAAAAAGATAAACATTGTAAAAGAAAAAAAAGATTTTGATAAAGCTTTTAAATTAAGAAATCAAATTAAAAGTAAATACACTTATATATATATTAAGGATAATGATGTTAACATTCATAGATTTGGAATATGTGTTTCTAAAAAGTTAGGGAAAGCTCATACTAGAAATTTAATAAAAAGAAGAGTTAAGGATATAATTGATAAATCTAAGTTGCAATTTAAACCTAAAGATTATATAATTGTATTAAAGAAAAGCGCTAGTGATGCTGAGTATTTAGATTTAAAGGAAGACTTAATTAGTGTTTTAAAAAAATTTGATAGATAGGAGAATAGCTAGATGAAAAAACTAAATAAGATAGGAAAAGTATTAATAGTTTTTTTACTAGTTTTTTTATTAACTGGTTGTACTAAACAATTAGTTGTTGAAAAAACTAATGATAAAGGTAAAAAAACAAAAGAAGTTGTAAAATATGATAAGGGAAAAAATGCGACAGGACAATCTCTTACAAAAAATATTCTTTGTAGACCAGAAGATAAAGATTTAATTAAAATATATAAAGATAATGGTGTTAAGATTGATAATTTAAAAACTTGTACATCATTTACACCTACAATTAAATCTAACGAAGGTTTATGGGATAATATTTTTATTAAACCACTTGCGTGGGTAATATTAAAATTAGGATACTTAGTTAAAAATTTTGGTTTAGCTGTTATTTTAGCAGGACTTATTATAAGATTATTTTTATATCCTGTAACTAAAAAAAGTGCAATGCAATCAGAAAACTTAAAGAAAGCTCAACCAGAACTTCAAAAGTTAGAAAAAAAATATGCAAATAAAATGAATGATCAACAAGCGATGATGCAAAAATCTCAAGAAATGATGGCAATTTATAAAAAATATAATATTTCATTATTTTCAGGATGTTTAGTTGCAATAATTCAGTTACCATTATTTATAGCATTTTTAGAAGCAATAAATAGAACTCCAGCTATATTTGAAGGTGAATTTTTAGGATTACAATTAGGAACAACTCCTTGGTTTGCTTTATCACAAGGAAATTGGTGGTATATAATAATTCCAATTATAGTGTTTGTGGTAACATATTTCTCAATGAAATTAAATGGAACCCAAGCAACAGATAATTCAAATCCTGCGGCAGGTTCAACAAAAATGATGATGAATATGATGGTAGTAGTAATAACTATAAGTTCATTTCAATTATCAACTGCAATTGGATTATATTGGATAACTTCAAGTTTATTTACGGTTATTCAAAATTTATTAGTAGCAAGGAGTGGTAATAGTGCTAAAATTAAAAAATCATAAGTATGAAGGAAAAAATATTGAAGAAACATTAAACAAGGCTTTAAATGAACTTAATGCCTCAACTGATGAAGTTTATTATAATACTAAAGAAATAGAAGCTGGTGGTTTATTTAAATCTAAAAAATATGAAGTAAACGTAATATTAAAAGAAGATTTATTAGAATATATAAAATCTTATTTAAAAGAAATAACAAGTTTAATGGGAATAAACGTTGAATTAGAAACGCAAAAAAGAGAAAATTATATAAAAGTTAATATGGTATCTGATAGTAGTTCAATATTAATTGGTAAGAATGGAAGAACAATGTTATCTTTACAAGACTTACTTAGACAATCTATTAAGACTCAAGCTAATGTTAGAGTAAATGTAATTTTAGATGCTAACGATTATAAAGAAAAACAACAAAGAAACATTGAAAGACTAGCTGTTAAACTTGCTAAAGATGTTGTAAAAACAGGTATTGAAGTTAAAATGGATAAAATGAATTCATTTGAAAGAAGACTTGTTCATAATAAATTAACTGAATTTAAAGGTGTAACAACAATTAGTGAAGGTGAAGAACCTAATAGATGTGTTGTAATTAAGCCAATTGAGAAATAGAAATATTTCTCTTTTTTATTTATATATATGTTATAATAAATTAGACAAAGGAAGTGTTTAACCATGAATGATACTATAGTTGCAATATCAACTGCGCTAGGCGAAGGTGCAATATCTATAATAAGGATATCTGGTGATGATGCTATTAAAATAGTTAATCCTTTATTTGATGGTAAAAATTTAAATGAAGTAGATAGTCATACCATAAATTATGGTCACATTATTTATAAAGATGAAATAATAGACGAGGTATTACTTTCAATAATGAAAGCCCCTAAAACGTATACTAAAGAAGATGTAATTGAGATAAATACTCATGGTTCTATAGCAGTAGTAAATAAAATAATGGAAATTTTATTATTAAAAGGTTGTAGAATGGCACAGCCAGGTGAGTTTACTAAAAGAGCATTTTTAAATGGTAGAATAGATTTAACTGAGTCTGAAGGAGTAATGGATTTAATTAATTCAGAAACTGAACTAACTAGAAAAATGGCAATTAATCAAATATCAGGTAAGGTATCTAAATTAATTACTGACTTAAGAGAAAATATAGTTGCATTAATATCAAATATAGAAGTAAACATAGATTATCCTGAGTATGAAGATATAGAAGTTGTTACCATAAGTAAAATTAAAAATGAAGTTAAAATGATGAAAGAAAAGTTATTAGAGATACTTAAATTATCTGAGGATGGAAAAACGTTAAAAGATGGTATTAAAACCATTATCCTTGGTAAACCAAACGTAGGTAAATCAAGTTTGCTTAATGCTCTTTTAGAAGAAGAAAAAGCAATTGTAACAGATGTTAAAGGAACTACAAGAGACATAGTAGAAGGTAGTATTATATTAGGAGGAGTAAAACTTAATTTAATTGATACCGCAGGTGTTAGAAAGTCAAATGACATAGTAGAAAAAATAGGTATAGAAAAAAGTCTTAATTTAATAGATGAGGCTGAACTTGTTCTTTTGGTACTTGATGCTTCAGAAAAGTTATCAGAAGAAGATAAGTTTTTACTTGATAAAACTAAGGATAAAAAAAGAATTATCATAATGAATAAAATAGATTTAGATGTTAATAATTCGTATGATAATGATATTATAAAAATAAGTGCTAAAAATAATGTTGGAATAGACGAGGTAAAAGAAAAGATAAAAGAATTATTTAACGTAGGATCATTCTTAAGTAAAAATTTAACGTTTTTTACTAATGCAAGGCAAATAGCACTGCTTAAATCTGCAATTGAATCATTAGAAGAAGTAGAAAATGGAATAAATAAGCAGCGTGAGATAGATATGATAGAAATAGACTTAAAACTTGTATGGGAAAAGTTAGGAGATATAATAGGGGCTAATTATACTGAAGAATTAATTGATGATTTATTTAGTAGATTTTGTTTAGGAAAGTAATAATTATGTATGAAGTAAATGAAAAGGAAATATCTTATAAAAAGGTTAATAATTAATCATTAACTTTTTTTTAATATTGTTGTATAATACCAAGAGAAAAGAAGGTGATTAGTATGAAATACGATGTAATAGTTGTTGGAGCTGGTCATGCTGGTTGTGAAGCGGCACTTGCATGTTCTAGAATGGGTAAAAAAACATTACTTATTACCATTAACATTAATAACATAGCAGATATGCCTTGTAATCCATCGATTGGTGGTTCTGCAAAAGGTATTGTTGTAAGAGAAATAGATGCACTAGGCGGAGAAATGGGACGTAATGCTGATAAGACACTTTTACAAATAAAGATGCTTAATTCATCAAAAGGTCCTGCTGTTAGAAGTTTAAGAAGCCAAGCAGATAAAGTAACATATAAAAAGGAAATGTTAAAGACATTACAATCTACTCCTAATTTAACAATTAAAGAGGCAATAGTAGCAGATATTTTAGTTGAAGATAATAAAATATATGGTATAACAACAGAAGAAGGCAAAACCATATATTCAGAAGCTTGCATACTTACAACCGGAACTTATTTAAAAGCAGATATATTAGTTGGAGATAGTAGAACACCAGAAGGTCCTCATGGTGAGAAAAGAGCTAATTTTTTAAGTGATAATTTAGAAAAATTAGGATTTAAATTATTGAGGTTAAAAACAGGTACACCACCTAGAATAGAAAGATCATCGATTGATTTTTCGGAGTTAAAAAAAGAAGATGGTGATGATGAAGAATTAACCTTTAGCTTTGATAATATCGCATACTATGACTATAAAAATCAAGTGCCATGTTATTTAACTTATACAAATGAAAAAACTCACAAGATAATTATGGATAACTTAGATAAATCCGCTATGTATGGTGGTTTTTATGAAAAATTAGGTACAGGACCTAGGTACTGTCCATCAATAGAAGATAAAGTCGTAAGATTTAAAGATAAAGAAAGGCATCAATTATTTTTAGAACCAGAAAGTATGTATTATGATGATATATATGTGCAAGGTTTTTCAACTTCTATGCCACATGACGTGCAAGAAGATATGGTTCATTCTTTAAAAGGATTAGAACATGCTAAGATTTTAAGATATGCCTACGCAATAGAATATGATGCAATAGATCCTTTACAATTAAAACCTTCACTTGAAACAAAAATAATAGAAAATTTATTTACTGCAGGTCAAATAAATGGTACTTCTGGTTATGAAGAGGCAGCAGGCCAAGGAATAATTGCAGGTATTAACGCAAGTTTAAAACTAGATAATAAAGAACCTTTAATATTATCTCGTAGTGATGCTTATATTGGTGTTTTAATAGATGATTTAGTAACTAAAGGAACAATTGAACCATATAGACTTTTAACATCTAGAGCAGAATTTAGATTACTTTTAAGAAGTGATAACGCTGATTTAAGACTAAGTGAAAAAGCTTATCAAGTTGGATTACTTAATGAAGAAAGGTATGAAAAACTAATAAATAAGAAACAAGAAATAGAAAAGTTAGAAAATGAAATAAAAACTATTACTTTTCCACAGTATAAATGTAATTTATCCGAATATTTAAAAAGACCAGAAGTCAAAATAGTTGATTACCTAGATAAATTAAGTAAGGAATATGATAAGGAAGTATTAGAACAAGTAGAAATTAATCATAAATATGAAGGTTATATACAAAAAGCTAAAAAAGAAGCAGATAAAATGATTAAACTGGGTAAAAAACAAATTCCTGATGATATAGATTATTCTAAAGTTGATAACTTAGCAACTGAAGCTAGACAAAAATTAGAAAAGATAAGACCTAGAACCATAGATCAAGCAACTCGTATAAGTGGTGTTAACCCATCTGATATTGCTATTTTAATGGTTTATTTAAAGAGGTACTATAATGCATAAAGAAGAGTTTATAAAAGCATTAGAAGAATTAAATATAAACGTAACTAAAAAACAATTAAGCAATTTAGATACTTATTATAAAATGCTAATAGATTATAATTCACATACCAACCTAACTAGAATAACAGATGAAAAAGAAGTTTATTTAAAACATTTTTATGATAGTTTAACATTGGTTAAAGCTATTAAATTAGATAATCAAAGTTTATTAGATGTGGGAACAGGAGCGGGTTTTCCTGGACTTGTTTTAAAAATAATTTTTCCTAATTTAAAAATTACTTTAGTTGATTCTTTAAACAAAAGAATAGTTTTTCTTAATTATGTAATTGAAACTTTAAAACTAAGTGATATAAAAGTAATTCATACAAGAGCTGAAGAATATGCATTAAATAATAGAGAAAAATATGATATAGTTACTTCTCGTGCGGTGGCGCAACTTAATATGTTATCAGAACTTTGTCTTCCTATGGTAAAGATAAATGGTTATTTTATTCCTATGAAAGCACAGGTAGAAAATGAAATTGATGTATCTAAAAAAGCAATAAAAACACTAGGTGGAGAGTTAAAGGATAAAATTATATTTAAACTACCATATGATGCTGGAATAAGAACGTTAATAAAAATAAAAAAAATTACTAAAACAAGTGTTAAATACCCAAGAAAATTTAGTGAAATTAAGAAAAAGCCATTGTAATAGTGGTTTTTTTATTGTATTATTTAATTAAGAATAGAAGGGATATATAATATGTTTGATAATAATATGAATAACAACCAAAACTTTAATAATGGTAATTCACAATTTAACAATAACTTTAGTAATCAATTTGATAATAATCAAAATCAATATAATAATTATGGTACTCAACCATTAAATCAAAATTTTATGGGGCAACAAATGTTTAATCCACAACAAAATTTTAATGAGCAAAATAATAATATATTTAATGCGGATAGTTTTAACAATGATATAAATATTTCGTCAATATCAGAAAATGATGTTCCACCAGATTTACCACCAATAAAAAATCTAAGTGATGCAACTGTTTCTAGTGCTCCTACCATGGATGTTTTAGGGCCTATGAACATTATGCCAGAAACTTTACCAACAATTAATGATCCACTAGATGCGTATGAAAATGGTAATATAAATTTAAATAACAATGGTATGTTTAATCAAAATGTAGAACCATCATTTGTTGCACCAAATAATCCAAATAATTTTAATAATAATTCATTAAATCAATCTATGTTAGATAATAATACAAATATATATCCTTCTTTGAATGAAAATATTTATAATCCTCAAAATCAAAACATAGAAAGTACTAGTATGCCATATAATGGATATCAACCATCAAATGGATTATTAAATAATGAATATGGTATAAGTAATTATAATACTATAAATCAACCTACATCGATAGTAAATCAAACTGAATTAAATGACTTTAATAATAATACAATAGGGTCTCAAAATAGTTTCGAAAATCCAGTTAATGATTATAAAACAGAAGAAAGTAATCAAGACTATACCATTGACCAATCTATAATAAATGATGAACAACAATTAGAAAGTAGACAAGATAAAGAAGAACCAAAAGAAGATAATATAAAAGAATATGATATATTACAAGAAGAAAGTTTAAATGAAGAAAAGAAAGAAGAAGAGAAGCTAAAAGAAACTTCAATAAATGATTTAGGGTTAGATGAAAGCTATACTGAACCTGATACATTAGAAATAATGGATTTTGAAAACGAAGAAGATTTAGATGAACCTGATGAAAAAAATGAGGCAGAAACATCACAAAAAGAAGAAATAACTATAGAACCAGGGTCAATATCTAAAAACGTTGAAAGAATAAAAGCACTTTTAGAAGAAATAAAATCTTCAGGAATAGATTTAGAATTAGAGGAATTTGATTTTGAAACAATGTATCAATTAATTATAAAGATTAATAAATAAGGTTATTAATTAACCTTTTTTTGATATAATAAGATTAATAAGTATTTTATAGGAGGAATAAAAATGAAAATAGGTTTAGCAAATGACCACCGCGCATATAATGTAAAAGAAGAATTAAAGTCATTATTAGATGATTATGAAATCATTGATTATGGTTGTTTTTCTAATGATATGGTAGATTATCCCAAGTATGCTATAACGTTAGCTACCGCTGTTGTAAATAAGGATGTAGACTTAGGAATAGTAATGTGTGGAACAGGTATTGGAGTTTCAATCGCAGCAAATAAAGTAAAGAAAATAAGATGTGCAAAAATAGATAACATAGATGAAGCAAGATCAGCTAAAGAACATAATAATGCTAACGTATTAGCTTTTAGTGCACAATCACATACTGCTAAAGAAATAAAAGAAATGATAGATATCTTCATTAATTCGACATTTAATATAAATCCAAGATATAAAATGAGAATAGAACAAGTAGAAAAATATGAGGAAACTAATGAGTATTAAATTAATTTTATATTGTATATTTATTCCTTTTTGTATTTGGATAATGACATCAACAAACTTAGATAAGATATTTAAAAAAAACAGCATTATGCAAATTCATTGTTTATATTTAGTATTATCTTTATGTTTATCATATCTATTAGTTAATTTTTTTGTTGATATATATAGTACCATTAGTCTTCTATAAAAGGAGAAAAAAATGAAAAGAATCTTACTATTTACTTTTGTAATAATTTTAATCCCATTTTTAATAATTGGTCTTAATAATAAAGAAAAAATATTATATAAAATAAAATATGGAAGTATAAATAATAAAGTTATAAAGGTTAAAAGAGTAAGCTCTGGTAAAATAGAAGAAATACCATTAGAAGAATATGTAATTGGAGTAGTAGCAGGTGAGATGCCTGCTTCATTTAATATGGAAGCTTTAAAATCTCAATCAGTAGCTTCAAGAACTTATGCGTTAAAGAAGGCTGAATCTACAAAAAAAGATTATGATGTATTAGATAATACGAGTAATCAAGTTTATTTAGATTATAATGATATGAAAGAAAAATGGAAAAGTAGCTATGAAGTTAATCTAAATAAAGTTAAACAAGCTGTTACTTCAACAAAGGGAGAAGTAATTTTATATAATAACGATTTAATAGATGCAATGTTTTTTTCAACTAGTAATGGTTATACTGAAAATAGTGGTGATATATTTTCTAATTCATTACCTTATTTAGTTAGTGTTGAATCAAATTGGGATAAAGAAGAATCTCCTGTTTTTTCAAGTTTAGTTTCAGTTACGAAAACAGAATTTTTATTTAATTTAAATTTAGCTTCTGATAATTATATAAAGGTTAATAACGTAGAAAAAACAAATACGGGAAGGGTAAAAAATATAACAATTAATAACAAAAAATTTAAATCGGATGAAATAAAAAAAGCTTTTAACTTAAAGTCTACAAGTTTTGATATATCAATAGAAAACGATAATGTTATTTTTAATGTAAATGGATATGGTCATGGGGTAGGAATGAGTCAGTATGGAGCTAACGGAATGGCAAAAGATGGATCAAACTATAAAGAAATTTTAAATCATTATTATAAAAATTGTGAAATAAAAAAAATAAATTAATGTATATTTTCTCTCATTTTGTAAAAACTTAAAATGAGAGGTGATAAAAATGAAAAAAAGAAAGTTAAAACCATTTGTAAAAATATCAGTAATTAGTTTATTCCTTATTATTTGTGTGATTAGTATAGGAACGCTTTTATATAACAAGACAGAAAGTGTTTCAAAAATTAATAATGATTTTACATATGTAAATGATTATATTTTTGATAGTTATTATCCGGTTATTAATCAGGATGAAAAAATAGTAAGGCCATATTCAAAAGATAACATAAGTATCTATAAAAATTTCTATGATCAAGAAGGAACAGAAGAAGAGCAACAAAATGCAATAATTTACCATGAGGGAATATATATGCAAAACTCTGGTGTTGACTATCAATCTGAAGAACAATTTGATGTATTAGCATCACTATCAGGTACGGTAACAAACATAAGTGATGATACGTTGCTTGGAAAAACAGTGGAAATAAGAAATTCAACTGAACTAATAGTTTTATATCAATCATTAGGAGAAGTTGCTGTTAAAAAAGGTGATACCATAGCACAAGGACAAATAATAGGTAAGAGTGGAACATGTACATTAAATAGTGAAGTAAAACAAGGATTACATTTCGAAATGTATAAGAATGGTGCAGTAATCAATCCGGAAAAATTTTATGATAAATCAGTAAAAGATTTAACAAATAATTAATATGAAAAATAAAGATATCGGAATTGATTTAGGGACTGCTAACATACTTATATATGTTAAAGGAGAAGGTATTGTTCTTTCAGAACCAAGTGTTATTGCAATGGATAAAGAAACCGGAAAAGTATTAGCAATTGGGCAAAAAGCACATGAAATGTTAGGAAGAACTCCTGGAAGTGTTATCGCAATTAAGCCATTAAAAGATGGCGTTATAGCAGATTTTGATAAGACTGAGATAATGTTAGATTACTTTATAAAAAAAATAAAAGGTAAAACAATATTATCAAGACCAAGGATATTAATATGTTGTCCTTCTAATATAACGCAGGTTGAGAAAAACGCAATAAGAGAAGTTGCTGAAAGAACTGGTGCTAAAAAAGTATATGTAGAAGAAGAACCTAAAGTAGCGGCGGTAGGAGCAGGACTTGAAATAGGTATGCCAAGTGGAAATATGGTAATTGATATCGGCGGTGGAACAACTGATATAGCAGTTTTAAGCCTAAACGGAATAGTTTATAGTGAATCAATCAAAGTGGCTGGAAATACTTTTGATGTTGACATAATTAAATACATAAAAAACAAGTATAAACTTTTGATTGGAGAAGTAACCGCTGAGCAAATAAAAATAAAAATAGGAACGGTAATAGACCAACCAAAGGAAAAAACAATGAAAGTTAGAGGTAGGGATCTTTTAACTGGACTTCCAAAAACCATAACCATTTCCTCTAGTGAGATTAAAGAAGCCATTAAAGATAGTGTTAATATGATAATTCATGCTACAAAAATGGTATTAGAAAAAATAGAACCAGAAATATCTGCTGATATAATTGATAAAGGGATAGTTTTAACAGGTGGCGGTGCACTTTTAGATGGTTTAGATAAACTAATTGAAAAAGAAATAAAAGTACCTACTAAAATAGCTGATAGTCCACTTACTTGTGTAGCAGAAGGAACAGGGATTATACTTGATAATTTAAACTAAAAGAATTTATTTAAATTCTTTTTTTTTACATTATTCTTGTGTTATAATTATAATGGGTGAATGCTAGATGATAAATTTTATATTATGTGATGATAATGAATATGTAAGAGACTTAAATGAGAAGTTGATAGCTAAAATAACAATGCCATATGATTTTAATTACAAAGTTTATTCTTTTGAAAAATATAATATTAAATTAAAAAATTTAATTAATACACCATCTGATATAAAAATTTATATATTAGATTTAGAACTTCCTAATAAATCAGGTGTTGATATAGCACGAGAAATAAGAAAAGTAGATTGGGATAGTATTATCATAATTTTGACATCTCATGATGAATTAGAACTAAAACTATTAAAAGAAAAATTATTAATATTTGATTTTATTTCTAAATTTGACAATTACGAAGAAAGACTAAAAGAAGCTATTGATATGATTATAAATAGATTTAATACAAAGAAAATAATAAGTTTTAAAAGCAATAAAGAATTACATCACGTTAAATTAGATGATATATTTTATGTTTATAGAGATAATCCAACTGAAAAAACAATACTAGTTACATCAAATAATGAATATCCTATAAGAGAATCATTAAGTAATATAATGAAAAAATTAGATGGTAGATTTCATCAAACTCATAGAGCATGTTATGTAAATGTAGATAAAATAGAAAGTATAGATTTTAAAAACAACTTAATTTACTTTATAAATGATACAAGCACAGATTATTTATCAAGAAATTATAAAAAAGACCTGAGGGAGTTGTTATGAGTTTAGAAAAGATTTTAGTGAGTATAATAGCGGCTTTATCACAAAGTTTAGCTGTGACAATTATTATATTTAAGCAAATTGACGAAAGAAAATTTAATAAAACGCAAATTTTTAGACTAAATTCCGTTTTATAAAAATTTATTTAATTTATTAGACT
>CALZLL010000024.1 GCA_945788325.1 uncultured Clostridium sp. | reverse complement strand
TTTGTGAATTTCTTCAATTGATCTTATATTACCATCCAAAGAACAATTTATAACGTTATAACCATATAAGTCAGCTAACTCTAAATAAGCTTTTTCTCCTAAACGTAAATACTCCTCATTTGATTCTACCTCATCTGGTGCTTCTCCTCTTTTTTGTTTTAAAATGCAAGCTTGTTCATATGGCATATATAGAAGAATTGTTTTATCAGGTTTTGTAAGTTCCATGATTTCATATTCTAGTTTTTCTATTTTCTTATATATTTCAAGGCGTTTTTCTTTATCCTTAATTAGACCACCACGATGAGCCATATTACTTGTAACATACCTATCAGCAATGACAATGTATCCTTCTTCTAAATATTTATTAATAATAGGTAAATTATATCTTCTATCCGCTGCATAATAACATAATGCTGCAAGTTCATCAATGTTGCCACCACCTTCTTTAAAAAAGCCATGATTTTCTTTTAATAACTCTTCACACATGTGTGGTTTTCCTAAAACGCAAGCACCTACTATTGCCCCAGTTGGGGTATCATACATTGGAAAAGAAACTCGCACTACTTTTTTTCCTTCTTTTTCTAACCTTTCAACTAATAATTTTGATTGTGTTTCCTTACCCGAACAATCTGTTCCTTCAATTACTATTAATTTACCTTTCATACATCAATATCCTCCATAAAAATTATAACAAAAAAAAGACTTAAAATTAAGCCTTTTCTACATCTAATTTAACATTTAAACCATTTAGGTCAAATTCATTAGATAAATCATTTTTATTTATGAATGCTAGTGCTAAAATTTCTTTTTTTATCATCTCTTCAAATGAAGATAATACTTCTTCTAGTTTTTCATTATGTTCATAATATAAATTAATTCTATCAGCTACATCAAAATCTTTTTCTTTTCTTAAGTTTTGAATCTTAGAAATTAATTCTCTAGCATAACCTTCATTTATTAAGTCTTCTGTTAAATTAGTATTTAATATAATAAAGTTATTTCCTTCTTTAGCTACGTCATAACCTTCTTTAGATGATACTCTTATATCTACCATTTCTTCGGTAACATCAAATAATTCACCATCAACCGTTATTGTTACGGCTTCACCACTTTGAATAAACTTAACGTCTTCTGCAGTTAACTTAGTAAGTTCTTCTTGATATAGTTTAATTTTTGGTCCAAATATTTTACCAACAATCTTAAAGTTTGGTTTAACCTCAAAATTCATGTACTTAGATAAATCACTTACGTAGGTAACTTTTTTAACGTTTAATTCTTCCTTAATTAATTCTATTAAGTCTTTAATTAAAGATTCATTTTTACCATCAATTAATACTTCACTAATTGGTTGTCTTACCTTTATTTTAACTGTTTCACGTGCGTTTCTACCAAGCGAAATTAAATCCCTTACCAAATCCATTCTATTTTCAATTCTATCGTTTACCAAAGATAAATCAGCTTTAGGAAAATCTGCAAGATGAACTGATTCATTTCCAGTTAAAGCGGTATAAACTTCTTCTGATACGTATGGTACGATAGGTGCAATTATCTTACATAGTCCTTCTAACACCTCATAAGTTGTTTTATAAACTGCTTTTTTACTATTATCTAATTCTGATGTCCAGAATCTACGTCTGTTTCTCCTAATGTACCAATTAGATAAATCTTCTGAAACAAACTCAGTTACACTTCTAACAACTTTTGTCAAATCATATTCATCATACGCTTTAGTTACGTAATCCAAAAGTTTGTTATATTTAGAAATTAGCCATTTATCGATTTCTTCTCTATCATCATAATTAACATCAAAACTTCTTGGATCAACATCATCAGTGTTTGCATAAAGTGCAAAGAATGAATATGTATTTTTAAAGGTATTAAAGAATTTAGAATATACTTCTTTTAGTCCTTCTTCATCAAACTTAATTGGCGTCCAAACTGGTGATACATATGGTAAATACCAACGGATGGTATCTGCACCATATTCTTTCATAATTCCAAATGGTTCTACTGCGTTACCACGAGATTTATGCATTTTTTCACCATTCTTATCAAGTAATAAATCATTAACTAATACATTTTTGTATGAACTTTCTCCAGTAACAAAAGTTGATATTACAAGTAATGAATAAAACCAACCACGGGTTTGGTCAATACCTTCTGCGATAAAATCAGCGGGATATTGTTCTTCCCATAACTTTTTATTTTCAAATGGATAATGATATTGTGCAAACGGCATTGATCCAGAATCAAACCAACAGTCAATTACGTCTTTACACCTTGTCATTTTTTTACCACACTCTGGACATTTTAAATGTACATCATCAACGTATGGTCTGTGAAGTTCTATTGTTTCATCAATATCTTCTATTGCTTTTTCTACTAATTCTTTTCTAGAACCAATCATTTCTTGGTGTCCACATTCACAAATCCATAATGGTAATGGTGTTCCCCAATATCTTTGACGAGAAATAGCCCAGTCTTTTAATTCTTCAAGCCAGTTTCCAAATCTTTTTTCACCAACATAAGATGGATACCAATTAATCTTTTTATTATTTTCAATTATCTTATCTTTAAACTTAGTTACTTCTAAATAATAACTTGGTTTTGAATAGTATAGAAGTGGTGATTTGCATCTCCAGCAGTGAGGGTAGTTATGTACCATCTTTTGTTTTTTAAACAATTTATCATTTTCTTTTAAGTATTTAATTACTTCTAAATCAGCATCAAATACTCTAATACCCTTCCAAGGTCCTTCGGTATAGCAACCGTCTTCTCCTACTGGATTTAAATATGGTAAATTATAATTCTTACCAACGTTTGCATCATCTTCACCAAAAGCTGGTGCAATATGAACGATACCAGTACCATCTTCCATTGTTACATAGTTATCACAAGTAACAAAGAAAGCTTTTTTATTAACACTTAAGAAAGGTAATAATTGTTCATATTCTTGATACTCTAAATCTTTACCACTATATTCTTCTAGTACTTTTACGTCATCACCTAGTACTTTATTCATTAAAGCTTTTGCTAAAATAAATTTATATCCCATAGATTCTACTTTAACATATGTCTCATTTGGATTAACACATAATGCTACGTTAGAAAGTAGTGTCCATGGTGTTGTTGTCCATACTAGAAAATAACAATCTTCATCCTTTTTCTTCATTGGAACAATTACCGTATCAACACTTACTTCCTTATAACCTTGAGCAACCTCATGTGATGCAAGTGACGTACCACATCTTGGACAATAAGGTGTAATTTTAACGCCTTCATAAAATAAACCTTCATCAAAGAATTTCTTTAAAATCCACCATTCAGTTTCGATGTAATCATTATCATAGGTAATGTATCTATTTTCAGTATCAATGAATTGTCCCATTTGATCAGTTAAATCGGTAAAAGCCTTTTCATTTTTCCAAACTGCTTCACGACATTTTTTATTAAATGGTTCGATACCATACTTTTCAATATCTTTTTTACCTTCAAATCCTAATTCTTTTTCTACTTGTACCTCTACTGGTAAGCCATGAGTATCCCATCCAATTTTTCTAAGTACTCTTTTACCATTCATGGTTTGATACTTACAAAAAGAGTCTTTTAAAAACTTAGAAACCATATGATGGATTCCTGGATTACCATTAGCGGTTGCCGGTCCATCATAAAACACATAATTTTCACAATCTTTTCTATTTTCAATAGTTTTATTTAAGATATCTTCTTCTTTCCATTTTTTTAAAATATCTTGTTCATTTTCCCATACTTGTTTTTTTGATAATTCTTTAAATAATTTACTCATTTTTACTTTCCTCCTTTAAATATAAAAAACTCATCCTAATTAAAGGATGAGATTATTCCCACGGTACCACCTTAATTCATATCAATGATATGCACTTAAGTCTTTTAACGCTAGATAGCGGTAATATCTTACTAATTTCAGACATACGCATCAGAAGTGATTCTCATAATGCTTCCTTAATCTACATCTCACCAATAAGTAGAATCTCTTATAATTTCACATTATAACGTCTTCATCATTTGCTTTATGACATATATTTTAACACATTTATAAAATTAATCAAGACCTAAAAATCTTCTGAAATATTTTTTGTTCTTCCTCTTTTAGGTTCTTCTTCTTCAGTCATTTTACCTTGAACATTAATGTTTTTTGGAGCGCATAAAAATATTCCATCACCTAATTTTTGCATCGTTCCACCAATCGCATATAAACATCCACTAACAAAATCTATTATTCTTTTACCCTGATCAGGTGTTACTCTTTTTAAGTTAACAACAACAGTATTTCTCTTTTTTAAGTAATCTGCTATCTGTTGTGACTCAGAATATGCTCTTGGTTCTAAAAGAATCATCTTACTTCCTTCTTGAGTTTCTTCTCTAGTTGCTTCTTCTACACTCAATGTATAATATTCATCTTCACTTGAAACGTCAGTACCACCTAAAAATTTCTTTAAATTAAACGCCATTTTTATCCCTCCAAATATTTTGCTTTACTATCTATAAAGATATTTTAACATAAATATTTAATTTTTAAAATACTTATATATAAAAAAAGAAAAAATTACTTTTTCTTTTTTATTTACATTTATATTTTTTAGCTTCAAATGACCTTTTCAAATCTTTATACTTTATTGAATCCCCATAATTCAATCCAATGTAACTTAAAGCAGCCTGATTCCCATCAACATAATCAAATGAGTAAGTAATTTTTTTACCATCTTTACTTAATACTAGCAGATGATCATATTTATAAGAATTATCATTAATTTCAGTAATTATCATTTCACTATTTTCTGAAATAATTATTTCACCTTCTAATGATTCTAACTTATTTTTTATAAATTTCATAGTAATATAACTATTTTGTGTTTTACATGTTAATTCTTTTTTATGATTTTTTATTAAAATAATACTACATATTATAATTATTAATAATACAATTCCTAAAATTAAATATAAAATTTTATTCTTTTTCATTTTTTTCTCCTTTTTTTATTGAAGTTTTATATCACCATTATTAAATATCCAGTATGGATCAGTAGTGCTTTCTACAAACGAAAATCCCAACGATTCAAAAACACTTTGAGTTGCATTTTCTAAACTTAAATCAGCGCCATCCAAACTTGTATTTAATTCACTAACTATTCTTTCTCCATTTATAGTTACATCTGGTGATGAATAACTTCCTATATCACAACTTCCACTTCCTAATATCCTATGTACGTTTGTTGTTCCGGTTATGGTTCCAGATTTCATGTACGTTCTTTGTAGATTTGTTGTAAATCTAGTACTTGATAAACCTACTATTCCTCCTACGTTTGTTGTTCCTTTTACATCCGAACTTACCGTTACTGCTTTTATGTATGTTGGATCATACGCATATACATTTCCTACTAATCCTCCTACGCTGCTTTCTCCTTCTACGTTTCCATTTATTATTTCAGCATTATTTAATGTAATACTATCTGTGTGTCCGGCTAATCCTCCAACGTTTTCTATTCCTTTTACTTTTACTAGTGAAGATTTTACTCTATTTATCGTTTTACCACGTGTGGTCATTCCAAACAATCCACCAACATATGTATTTCCTGTTACATTTATATCATTTCCTACTATATTGGTCATTTTACTTGAAAGTGTTCCTACTATTCCACCTACGTATGTATTTCCGCTTGTTGTTGATTTTTTTACTTCTACATTATTTATTGTTCCACTTGTGTATCCTGCAAGTGCTCCTACGTTATTCATTCCATTTATTGAAAAGTTTTCTATTTTTAAGTTTTGAACTGTTCCATTTACGTTTCCAAATAAGCCTATATCTGTTAACTCATCAATATCCATTGTTAGATTACTTATTTTGTGATTATTTCCATCAAACGTTCCTTTAAATGGGTTATTATAACTTCCAAATACATAATTTTCATATCCTGTTAAGTCTAAATCTGCATTTAATTTATAATAACCACTTAATTTACTTGTTGCCTGTTTTAATTCTTCTTTTGTATTTATTATATATGGATCTGCACTTGTTCCTGATCCTGATAGTGTAAATAATATTGGTTCGGTATTTATATTTTTTTCTACTAACGTTCCTGTACTATCATAATCATAATAGTATCCATCCGAATCATTATCTCCTCCAATATATGTGTCATACACTAATTCTGCCAAATTTATATTTTTTATTAAATCATTATATGTTAAATCGGCTCCATTTAAATTTGTTATATCACCACTAACTATTCTTTCTCCATTTATAGTTACATCTGGTGATGAATAACTTCCTATATCACAACTTCCACTTCCTAATATCCTATGTACGTTTGTTGTTCCGGTTATGGTTCCAGATTTCATGTACGTTCTTTGTAGATTTGTTGTAAATCTAGTACTTGATAAACCTACTATTCCTCCTACGTTTGTTGTTCCTTTTACATCCGAACTTACCGTTACTGCTTTTATGTATGTTGGATCATACGCATATACATTTCCTACTAATCCTCCTACGCTGCTTTCTCCTTCTACGTTTCCATTTATTATTTCAGCATTATTTAATGTAATACTATCTGTGTGTCCGGCTAATCCTCCAACGTTTTCTATTCCTTTTACTTTTACTAGTGAAGATTTTACTCTATTTATCGTTTTACCACGTGTGGTCATTCCAAACAATCCACCAACATATGTATTTCCTGTTACATTTATATCATTTCCTACTATATTGGTCATTTTACTTGAAAGTGTTCCTACTATTCCACCTACGTATGTATTTCCGCTTGTTGTTGATTTTTTTACTTCTACATTATTTATTGTTCCACTTGTGTATCCTGCAAGTGCTCCTACGTTATTCATTCCATTTATTGAAAAGTTTTCTATTTTTAAGTTTTGAACTGTTCCATTTATATTTCCAAATAAGCCAACATGACTTTCTTCTTCTCTATTCATTGTTAAATTACTTATTGTATTATTATTTCCATCTAATGTCCCTTTAAATACATTACTACTATCACCTATTGGATTAAATCCTTTTTCTGTTGTTAATTCTTTCATTAATCCTTCTGTTATTCCATCTTCATTAATATCTCCAAAATAAGTGGTATTTTTATCTATATATGAAGATTTACTATTTATATCCAAATTGTTATTTAACGTTATATACTTACCACTATAGTTTGTTCCTGCATCTACAGTTTGTCCTAAATATACTAAATCTTCTACTGATGATATTTGATATGGATTTAAACTGCTTCCATCAAATGTTCCTCCATCTGTTATATCTCCAGGATATTCATCTTCTACCTTTGGAGTTGTTTCAGATTGAGTATTTTTATTATTATCTTGTACATATATTATTTCAAGTGATAGTTTATCTAAAGTTTTTTCTTCTTCTGGTAACAAACTTGCATCTTCTATATCTTTATATTTTATTGTTATTGTTATATTTCTTGTTGCTTGTGCTTCTAACGTGTCATCTTTTCCTATTTCTGTATTTCCTTCTTCATCTGCTTCTGTATATTTTGCATCAAATGAAAATATTTTTGCTTGTTCTTCTGTTAATTCTGATAATTTTATTTCATCTATTTTGGCATCTATATTTCCATCATTTACTAGATCTACGGTATATATTACTTCGTCTCCCGGTTCTTTTAACCTAACTTTCATATTATTTATAGCTGCACCATTTTCTTCTATTACCGGATTTTCAATTACACTTGCTTTTCCTTTTATTTGGGCATCACTTATATTTACAAAGTGTATGTTCCAATTTATTTGTTCAGTGCTAGCTCTTCCGTTAATATTTAACGTTTGCGTCATTGCTGCAAACGCAACTGTTAAACCCATTACTAAAATTATTACTAATGATAATATTAATATTTTCATTTTTCTTTGTTTTTCCATTTTATCACTCCAGTATCTTACTCTCTATGTTGATTATATAATATTTACATAAGATAGGTCAATAGATTAGATATCAAGTAAAAAACAATACAAAAAAAAGAACCTATCTTTAGGCTCTTGATACGTATTTACCATCTTTGGTTGATATTAAGATAGATTCACCTTCACCAATAAATAATGGAACTTTTACCGTCATTCCGTTTTCTAATTCTGCATCTTTTTGTGCACCTTGTGAAGTATTACCTTTAACAGCTGGTTCTGATTTAGTTATTGTGTATGCTATTTTTTCAGGTAAGTTAAGACCTATTAGTTCTTCACCATAATAAACCAAACTAACTTCTAGATTTTCTTTTAGATATTTTAAATCATCACCTATTTGATCAGATGTAAGTTCTACTTGTTCATATGTATTCATATCCATGAAACTATATGAATCACCTGCTTGATATAAATATTGCATAGGTTTTCTTTGAACGTTTGCCTTAGCTAGTTTTACACTACTATTATAAGTTTTTTCAACGATAGAACCAGTTCTCATGTTCTTAAGTTTCATCTTAACAAAAGCAGCTCCTTTACCAGGCTTAACGTGTTGGAAATCTAAAACTTGATAAATGTTTCCTTCATCTTCAACGGTCATTCCGTTTTTTATATCATTTACGTTTACCATTTTCTTACTCCTTTCTATTATCATAAAAAATAAGCATAAAGCTTATTAGTTTTTAGTTTCTTTGTGTGCAGTATGTTCTCTACATCTTGGGCAGAATTTATTTATTTCCATACGTTCTGGACTATTTACTTTGTTTTTTTGAACACGATAATTTAATTCACCACACTTAGGGCATTTTAAAGTTACATTAGCTCTATTTTCGTTCTTCTTTGCCATAAAAATTCCCCTCCTTCTCGAGATAACTAAAGGTATTATACCAAATTATTTATAAATTTCAAAGAATTTATTACAAATTCTTGATACAATTCGTTTATTTACGTTACTAGTATATGTACGATTACCTTTTTTATGGCTAACATGTGGTGAAATAGATACAATACTCATAACCGGATTATCATAAGGAGCATAACCAACAAATGATTTACTATAAGTTTCTGTATCTACTTTACCATCGTTATTGGTATCATAAAAACTCTCAGAAGTTCCTGTTTTACCAGCAGGTGTTGGACTGTTTCCCATGTAACCTCTACCTAAAGAACCTTCCATAACACTTTTAAACCCTTCTTTTACTCTTTGAAAATAAACTTTATCAATATTAACATTATTTAATACTGTTTTTTGATACGTACTTTTTACCTCACCTAACGTATCATCATCAGTTGCTTTTCTTATTTCTTTAACTAAATTTAACTTTAGTCTTTCTCCCTCATTAATAATAGTGTTTATATAACTTGATAATTGAACTGCTGAATATGTATCATATTGACCTATTGAATAATTAAGAAGTAAGCCAGCATTAGAAGTTTTACCCTTATATCCTTCCGTTTCAAATGGTAAATCTATTCCTGATTTAACACCAAGACCAAGACTATTAAATACTTTTCTATATGTATTAAGAGCACTATCATCTATTTTTATAGGCATATTATAATAATAGTTTACTTTCGCTACTTTTAAAGCTAATTGAAATTGATAGGAGTTAGAAGATAGTTTTAAAGCAGTAATATCATTTAACGCACCAAGTGACGTACTCCAAGAACATTTTTTTGGAGTATTTTTAAACTTAATACACTTATCATAAAAAACTTGTCCTATTTGTAAATTACCAGTAGAATATCCAACTAACATTGATGCACCTTTAACGATACTTCCCGGTGTATCACTACCTGTTAATAAATTAGTTGTATAATCACTTATTTTATAACCATCTTGCATTTTAGTAATTTGTTTTGAAGCCATAGCAAGAACTTCACCAGTATTAGGATCAGTTATTACAACCGAAGTATGATCATAATACTCACTATTAGCTTCTTTTTTTGCTTTAATTAATTCTTCTTCAATTATTTTTTCTAATTCTTGCTGTAAATTAATATCAATTGATAAAACTATGTCATTTCCTCTACTTCCTTTTTCAACTAAAGTTTTAACTCCATTTTTAACTTCATATTTATCTTTTTTACCATTTAATTCATCTTCATATTGTAACTCTAAATAACTAAGTCCTACACGATCATTTAAAGAATACCCTTTATTTAAATACTCAGCCTTTAAATCTTCAGGAAGTCCTTGTTCATAACTAGATACATTACCAAGTATTTGTCTTAAAGTATCACCATAAGGATAAGTTCTTTGCCAAGAAGTAGATACATCAAAACCTTTTAGTTTATTTTTATTTTGTGCAATAAAAGCATACTCTTCATCACTTGCATTATTTTTTATTACTTTTTCATCATATGAATAACCATGATTCATTAAATAATATATATATGCACTTTCTTTATCAATATCTTCATAAACACTTAATTCATCATCAGTAATTCTATTTCTTTTTATGGTTTCTAATTCTGATGCTTTTAACTTTCTTCTTTCATATAGCTTTTGTTCTTCTTCTGTTATTTTATTTTCAGCTTCTACCTTGTTATTAGCTATCCAAAAGTCTTTTAACATGTTAGTTGTAAGTTTAGTGTAATTAATTTCTATTTTTTCAGCTAAAATATATGCCATATCTATTTCATCTTTTGTTTTAACTCCTGATTTTCTTTTATAACTTATCATGTTAGTACCTATGTTATCTACTATAACATTATAATTTCTATCATATATTCTACCTCTAGGCATTGACTTTCCATACACGGTTTTTGTTGAAAGTTTTTCTAAATTTTTAACTGATGCTTTATTATTAAAAAGTTGTAAATAAGATATTCTAAATATCAAAATAAAAAATACAACAAAAATAAATATAGAAATTATTATTATTCTGTTTTTAGTTATAACATCTTTGTTCTCATTATTTTTCAAAAGCATCACCTCATATTTATTATGTTAATATTTTTACTTTGATATGCATATAATAAATAGGAGTTGATTTATAAATGTACGAAGTTTTAATAAAAGAATACTTAAAAAGATTATCGTTAAAAGACATAAATGATTTTGCATCAAAAAATGGTATAGTTTTACCTAATGGTGAAGATAAAAAAATATATAACTTCATTATGAAATATTGGAAAGATGTTTATCAGGGTAACACTAACCAAGCGTTTAATGAACTAAAACAAACGGTATCTTCTAATACTTATAACGTTGCTATGTCACTTTATAATGAGTATAAAGATAAGATAAAATAAAATGATTAGTTTAAAAAGAAACAAAAAGTTTCTTTTTTATTATTTATATAGAAAATGATAAAATTATGTTATTATATATAAAAGAAATGAGGTGCACTTATGATTAAGGTTGGTGTTATAGCTGAATATAATCCATTTCATAATGGTCATATATATCATTTAAATAAGGCAAAAGAAATGTTTCCTGAAGCTAGTTTAATACTTGTTTTAGCGGGTAACTTTACCCAAAGAGGAGATGTTAGCGTAATAAATAAATGGGATAAGACAAAAATAGCACTTGATTACGGATTTGATCTTGTAATAGAATTACCATTTAACATAGCTACATCTTCCGCTAGCTTATATGCTAAAGGTACAATAGATATATTAAATAAACTAAATTGTGATTATTTGGTATTTGGTTCTGAAACTAATGATGTTAGTTTATTTGAAAATTTAGTAAACATTACAAAAGATAATGAAAAATATGAAAAAAAAGTAAAATACTATCTAGACAAAGGATATAATTATCCAAAAGCTTGTTCTTTAGCATTATATGATATATCAAAAGTTATAATTGATAAACCTAATGATGTTTTAGCACTTGAATACGTAAGAAGTATAATTAATACAAATAGTAAAATAAAACCAGTAAGTATTAAAAGAACAAATAATTATCATGAAGAAGAAATAACTGGAAATATTACTAGTGCTACATCAATTAGAAAAAGTCTTGATAATAAAGAAATTATTAAAAATACCATTCCTAAAGAATCTTTAAAATTAATAAATAATATTTCTTTAAATGATTATTTTGATTATATAAAATACGAAATCATTTCTAATGATAAATTAGATGAAATATTAGATGTTGATGAGGGCATTGAAAATAAATTAAAGAAAGAAATACATAATTCAAAAACAGTAGAAGAACTAATTTTAAACGTAAAATCAAAAAGATATTCTTATAATAGAATAAAAAGAATGTTACTACACATTCTTACTAATACAAAAAAAGATTATGACACTAAAATTAATTATTTAAGAATATTAGGTTTTAATAATAAAGGAACAAAAATATTAAAGGAAGCTAAAAAATATATAGATGTTCCTATAATTACAAAGTACAAAAAAGAATATGATGCTTTATTTAAAGATGACGTTAAGGCTTCTATGTTATACTCTTTGATTACAAATTATGATTATAAAATGGATTTTAAAACATCTATTAAAAAAGATATTTAAGTAAGTCTTAAATATCTTTTTTAATCTTTAGCCTTAAATATCATTGTTAGTATAAAT